>NZ_DBLZZO010000003.1:40567-129717 GCF_057858645.1 Eubacterium sp. | reverse complement strand
AAAGTTTCATCACTTGTTGACCAATCAATGGAAATCACATATCCATCTGATGACAGAAACGTATCAAAGCTAAAAGTAATTGATATGAAAATTAATAAAAAGGACAGCAAGATCGTTTATAATAAGAAAAACAAAGAGTATACTTTAACTTACAAATATTCTTACAGCTATGTATCATCAACAGACACATCCCTTACAAGCAGTTACATATACAGCATATCAGGTAAATGTGACAGCCAATTAACTGTTGTTTACACAGCTGATAAAAATCAGGTAAAAATAAAGAATATTAAGTTAAAAAATAAGGATAAAAAGAGTCAATAAGATTTAATAAGATTAAAAAAATGAAGGCACAACACAATAAATTTTATTAATGAATAAAGAAAACAATTAATAAATTTATTAAAGAATAAGGAAAAATAAAACAATCTAAGACTAAAAAGAGTCAATAAAGTTTAAGAAAAATAATAAATTTTTAGGGAGAAAAATATGGCAAAGGAAACTTGGAAACCGGGCAATATGTTATACCCACTTCCTGCTGTTTTGGTAACAGTGGCTGACAATAGTGGCAACGAAAATGTATTTACAGTAGCATGGACAGGAACTATATGTACTGATCCGGCAATGGTTTATATTTCAGTAAGACAATCAAGATATTCTTACGATATGATTAAGGAATCAGGTCAGTTTGTAATTAATCTTACAACAGAAAAACTGGCTAAGGCTACAGATTATTGTGGCGTGAAATCAGGTCGTGATGAAAACAAATTTGAAAAAATGAATTTGCAGACTGAAAAGGCTGAGTATGTTAAGGCACCACTTTTAACAGACAGCCCTGTAAATATTGAATGTGAAGTGACAGAAATTAAGCATTTAGGAACTCATGATATATTTATTGCAAAAGTTCTTTGCGTTCATGCGGATAAAGAATATATGGATGAAAAAGGCAAGTTTGATTTGGCAAAAGCAAAGCCTATAGTTTATTCTCATGGTCAATATTACAGCACAGGCAAGAAACTTGGTAAATTTGGATTTGCAGTTAGAAAAACTCAAAAACCAAAAAGAAAGAAAAATAAGTAGACAGCAAATAAGTAGACAGAAAAGAAATAGACAACAAGGAAATATAGACAGTTTAATGAAAAATTATTAATAGGAGAATAGTGTTGAAGCATGATAAGATAATTTTTCATATAGATGTAAATTCAGCGTATTTAAGTTGGACAGCAGTTAAGATGTTAAAGAACGGTTATCCAAAAGACATCCGAAACATTCCCTGTATTATAGGTGGAGATAAGAAGAACCGTCATGGAATTGTTCTTGCAAAATCAATTTCAGCAAAAAAATACGGTATAGTTACAGGAGAACCTGTAGTAAATGCTTTGAAAAAATGCCCCAGTTTGGAAATTGTTCCACCGGAGCATGATTATTATTCTGAACAAAGTCATAAGTTAATGGAACTTTTGAAATCATTTACACCGGATATAGAGCAGGTAAGCGTTGATGAGTGCTATATGGATTATACAGGAATAAGAAACAAATTTTCTAACGAAATAGAAGCTGCATATACAATAAAAAACAAAGTAAAAGAACAATTTGGCTTTACTGTAAATGTAGGAATTTCAGATGTAAAAGTTTTGGCAAAAATGGCATCAGATTTTGAAAAGCCGGATAAGGTACACACTCTTTACAAAGAAGAAATCGAAGAGAAAATGTGGAAGCTTCCTGTGGAAGACTTATTTATGGCAGGAAAATCCAGCGTGAATGTGTTACATAAACTGGGAATTTTTACAATTGGTCAGTTGGCAAAAAGCCCTGTTACCATATTAGATGCTCATTTAAAAAGTCATGGCAGGGTACTGTGGGAATATGCTAACGGAATTGACGAAAGCGTAGTAAATACCAAAAGGGAAGATTTAAAAGGCGTAGGAAATTCCACAACCCTTCCAAAGGATTTAGACAATATTGTTGAAATAAACAGAATTCTTCTAAGACTTTCAGAAAAAGTTTCAGGAAGGTTACGAGAGGGAAAACAAAAGGCAAAAACAGTTGCTGTTGAAATTAAATATAATGACTTTACAAAATGTTCAAAACAAATTACAGTAGATATTGCTACTGACTCCGGAACAGAAATATATAACATTTCAAAAAATCTGTTTAAAGGTTTGTGGAGTGGCAGACCGGTTAGGCTTTTAGGTGTGAGAACAGCTAATTTAATAGAAGAAGACGAGCCGGAACAACTGACTTTTATGGATATTGATTCATGGAACAAAGAAGAAAACAATATATCCAGAGAGAAAATGAAAAAATTGGACAAGGCATTAGATTTAATTAATGCAAAGTATGGAAGCGGTGCTGTCAAAAGGGCAAGCCTGCTTAATGAAAATAGGACAAAAAATAAATAGTATACTTAATGGAAAGGGACATAATTATGAATAAAGAAAACATTGTATTAATAGGAATGCCTGGAGTTGGAAAAAGTACAATAGGAGTAGTGCTTGCAAAGGTTTTAGGTTACAAATTCATAGATGCAGATTTAGTTATTCAAGAACAGACAGGCCGTTTGTTAAAGGATATTATTGCAGAAGAGGGAATTGATGAATTTATCAATATAGAAAACAAGGTTAATGCTTCAATTAACACAGAAAAATCAATTATTGCAACAGGCGGCAGTGTGGTTTATGGAAAAGAAGCAATGGAGCATTTGTCAGAAATAGGAACAGTTATTTATTTAAAACTTGATCTTGATTCACTTTCAAAAAGACTAGGAAGCTTGGAAAAAAGAGGGGTAGTTCTAAAGGACGGACAAACATTAGAAGATTTATTTAATGAAAGAACACCGTTATATGAAAAATATGCGGATATAATAATAAATGAGCATGGATATACAATACAACAGACAGTAAAACTAATTGAAGCAAAATTGGGGGTATAGAAATTAACAGATTTAAACTTTTTAACAGGCAGATGAAAATATTGTTTCTGCCGATTTTATGTGTTTTACTTATGATAGGAATCATAATTTTTGAACAAACTACAATGGAAATATATGCATACGGTTACGTTATTAATAGAAACACAAGAGAAAAAGATTTAAATGAAAAAAAGATTAACCAGAAAATTTATAAAAAGAAAATAAAAAACAAGTCCAACAAAACATCAAAAAAGAATTTAAAAGATAGCACAAATGACAAATTAAAGAAATCATCTGTGCTATTTTTTATAAAACCGGTTAAGGGTGGAATTACATCTTCGTATTTCGGAGACGTTGTTGACAGAAATGCCTGCCACAAAGGACACGACTGGGCAGTTCCCGTTGGAACAAAGGTGTATGGAGCAGAGGCTGGCATTGTAGAACTTGCATATTATAGTGAAAGCTATGGTTATAACGTGTTAATAAAGCATAAAGATAATATGGAAACCAGGTATGCACACATGAGTTCTTTGTGTGTCAAAAAAGGTGACATTGTAAACAAAGGAGAGTTAATAGGCTTTTCAGGAAATACAGGTGACAGCACAGGACCACATTTACATTTTGAAGTAATCAAAGAAGGAATAAAGGTCAATCCTTTGAAATATGTAGAGTAAAACAAAAATGAAACATAGCGCATAGTTTAAACTTAATTTAAGCATGCTGTATAGGTAACATAATTTGCAAAAAAAACATATATATAACAATATATATTATTTAATAGTGAAAATTGATAATAATTGGAAGAATTTGCCTTGAAATTGTGTTACTTATACAGTTTACAAAGTTGCACTTTATGTTATAATAAATGAAAGTGCGTAAAAATATATTTGTATTAGTGCGCGTAAAAATAAAAAACGATAATTAACATTTTTTAGATATAGATTTTACATATAACCAGAGGTGCATAAATGGAAAAGTATGTTATTAAAGGCGGAGTTGCCTTAAAAGGTGAAGTAGAAATTAGTGGTGCAAAGAATGCAGCATTGGCCCTTATTGCTGCAGCAATTATGGCGGACGAGAACGTAACAATAGAAAACTTACCTGATGTAAGTGATATTAATCAATTAATAGATGCAATAGAAACAATAGGAGCTACTATTAACAGAGTAGACAGACATACAGTTATTATTAACGGAGCAACAATTACTTCTCACATTGTTGAAGAGGAACAAATGAGAAAAATTAGAGCTTCATATTATTTGCTTGGAGCTTTACTTGGTAAGTTCCACAAGGCAGAAGTGGCTTTACCGGGTGGCTGTGTAATTGGAGCACGTCCAATTGACCAGCATTTAAAAGGTTTTAGAGCTTTAGGCGCTGAAGTAATTCAGGACCATGGAATGCTTAATGCATTTTCAGAACAGCTTAAAGGAAATCACATTTTCTTTGATGTGTCATCAGTTGGAGCTACTATTAACGTAATGTTAGCAGCAGTAAAAGCAGAAGGTAGAACTGTTATTGAAAATGCTGCAAAAGAACCACATGTAGTAGACGTTGCCAATATGCTTAACAGCATGGGAGCTGATATTAGAGGTGCAGGAACTGATAAGATTAGAATTACAGGTGTTCCAAAATTACATGGAACAGTTTATTCAACTATTCCTGATCAGATTGAAGCAGGTACATTTATGTGTGCAGCAGCAGCTACAGGGGGAGAAGTTCTTGTAAAAAATGTAATTCCAAGACATTTGGAATGTATTACATCAAAGCTTATAGAAATGGGTTGTTCAGTAGAAGAATATGATGATGCCGTTAAGGTAAAATCAGGTGAATTCATTAGATGTGCAAATATTAAGACATTACCATATCCGGGCTTTCCAACAGATATGCAGCCACAGATGGCGGCAGTTTTATCAATGGCAAACGGTGTAAGTACAGTTACAGAAAGTATTTTCGAAAACAGATTTAAATATATGTCAGAACTTGGAAGAATGGGTGCTGTAAATAAGGTTGAAGGAAATACAGCAATTATAACAGGGGTAGGCAGTTTAGAAGGAACCAGTGTGGCAGCACCTGATTTAAGAGCAGGAGCAGCATTGGTTATTGCAGGATTAGCTGCAGAAGGATTTACAACAGTAACAGATATTGTATATATTAAGAGAGGCTATGAGAAATTTGATCAGAAATTAGCAGGACTTGGTGCAATTATTACTGAAGTGGACACGGATAAAGAAGAACAGAAATTTAAATTAAAAGTAGGATAATATATTAAAAAAAATCAATAAAACTGATTAAATTTGTCACTACACAAAGAAAATGGCTTATGTTAATATATGTTCATCCTAAGAATTATAAAAGCAGTGAAGAGGAGTAGTAATTGTAGAGTGACCTTTAGAGAAGCATTGGTTGGTGAAAAATGCCAGGCACGAAACAATGAACTCGCCTTAGAGCTTCCCGCTGAAAACGTCAAGTAGGTTGGGACGGTTTTCCCCGTTATAGGAATTGGATGCATTAGCATCTTGAGAGCATGTAACACATGAAACAGAGTGGTACCGCGTATGTAAAGCTTACGTCTCTGTGCTGGAAAAGCACAGGGACGTTTTTATGTATTAGGAAATTCTTTAGGAAGTTCTAATACATAAAAAACGTTCCGCTAGGGATGCACATTCCTGCGAAAGGAAAATAGTTGCTGGAGCAACCGCGTTCAGTGCATAGAAGGTCGCAAGCGACATTCTATCTTATTCAGTTTATTTAAACAGGTTTTACTTGAAAAAAAGTACCATAAAGTATAGGATATATATTGGTTTTTAGATATAAAGAAAGAAGAGGTTTTACTATGAATTACAAAAAGTATACAAGACAGTATTTTATGCCACCGGAAGTCACATATGACTGGGTAAAAAAAGAGTACATTGATAAGGCTCCAATTTGGTGTAGCGTAGATTTAAGAGATGGAAACCAGGCTTTAATTGAGCCAATGAGCTTAGATGAAAAATTAGAGTTTTTCCAGTTACTTGTAGACATTGGATTCAAAGAAATAGAAGTAGGTTTTCCTGCAGCATCAGAAACAGAATACAATTTTATGAGAGCTCTTATTGAAAGAGATATGATTCCTGATGATGTAACTGTTCAGGTTTTAACACAGGCAAGAGAACATATTATTAAGAAAACATTTGAAGCTGTAAAGGGAGCAAAACATGCAGTAATTCATCTCTACAATTCAACATCTGTTGCACAGCGTGAGCAGGTATTTAAGAAGAGTAAAGAAGAAATCAAAAAGATTGCTGTTGACGGAGCTGTACTTTTAAAACAATTAGCAGACGAAGTAGATGGAAACTTTTCATTTGAATATAGTCCTGAAAGTTTCTCAGGCACAGAAATGGATTATGCATTAGATGTATGTAATGCAGTTCTTGATGTATGGGAACCAAAGGAAGACAACAAAGTTATCATCAACCTTCCGGCAACAGTTGAAAATGCAATGCCACATGTTTTTGCAACACAGATTGAATATATGCACAAGAATTTAAAATACAGAAATGCAGTTACAATTTCAGTTCACCCACATAACGACAGAGGATGTGGCGTAGCTACAGCAGAGCTTTCAATATTAGCAGGAGCTGACCGTATTGAAGGTACATTATTTGGAAACGGTGAAAGAACAGGTAATGTTGACATTATTACATTAGCAATGAATATGTTATCACATGGTGTAGATCCAAAGCTTGAATTTGGTAACATGCCTGAAATCGTAAAATTATATGAACGAGTAACAAGAATGAATGTTGGTCCACGTCAGCCTTATGCAGGTGATTTAGTATTTACAGCTTTCTCAGGTTCACATCAGGATGCTATTTCAAAAGGAATGGCTTGTAAGGCAAAGGATCCTGAAGGAAAGTGGAATGTACCATATCTTCCAATTGATCCTGTTGATGTGGGAAGAACATATGATTCTGATGTTATTAGAATTAATAGCCAGTCAGGTAAGGGTGGCGTAAGCTATATTTTAAAACAGAACTTCGGATTAGCCATACCTGAAAAAATGAGAGAAGAAATCGGATATAGTGTAAAACATGTATCAGATGAAGAACATAAGGAATTATCACCTGAATGGGTATACCAAATATTTGAAGATAAATATATTAATGAAAGCAGTGTATTTACAGTTCCAGAAGCACATTTTAAACAGACAAACGGAATCGTTGCAGAAGTTACTATTGCACAGAATGATACAGTTCGTATCGTAAAAAGCACAGGTAATGGACGTTTAGACGCTGTAAGTAATGCTTTTAAACAATACTTCAATATTAGCTATGAACTTGCTGTATATGAAGAACATTCATTATCAAGAGGTTCATCATCAAAGGCTGTTTCATATGTAGGAATTAATTATCATGGAACAATGTATTGGGGTGTTGGAATTGATGAAGATATTATTAAGTCATCAATTCATGCATTAACTGTAGCAGTTAACCATTTAGTAAAGGCAACAGGTGATACAGCACTTCAAGATGAAAGATTAACAGAAATCATTAATTATATTAATACAAATTATTTAACAGTAACACTTGATGAATTAGCAGACCAGTTCCATTTATCAAAACCATATTTATCAAAGTACATAAAAGATAAATCAGGAAAAACATTTGGAGAACTGGTTAAGGCGGTAAGAATGAAAAAAGCCAGAACTTTATTGAAAGGCGGTAATATGACAGTTGAAGCAATTGCTGAAAATGTCGGCTACCAAAATGTAGAACATTTTAACCGCTTATTCAAAAAGAAATACGGAATGACACCGGTACAGTTTAGAAATAGTTAAAATTAATATAGGATGTGTATTGCAATAAAAAAGGTGGAACCTTTAGGGTGACACCTTTTTTTATTGCAAAAAATAACCATTTTATATTTATTTTACACTTGAAAAGTACACAAATAGTATGTATAATAAAAAGCAACCTTACAGTTTATGTGAATTAATATAAACTATAAGGGACAATTAACTGCTAAGGAGGAAAAGAAAGTATGAATTTTAACAGACAACACAAGGATAGAATATTCTGCATGATTTTTGGGTATGAAAAGTACAAGGGCAATTTATTGGATTTGTATAATGCATTAAATGAAACAAATTATACAAACTTAGACGATTTAGAAATTACCACAATGGAAAACGCAGTGTATATGAGTATGAAAAATGATGTGTCCTGTATCATTGCCAACAACATGGCTTTGTTTGAACAGCAGAGCACATGGAATCCTAACATGCCACTACGTGGATTTATGTATTTCAGTGATTTGTTTAACAAATATGTATCAAAATATCACTTTAGACTTTATGATGATAAGTTCATAAAAATTCCAACGCCGCAATATTATGTGTTATATAATGGTTCCAGGAAAGTCCCTGACAAACAAATCTTGAAACTTTCTGACGCATTTATCGCACCGCCTAAAGATGGGATATTCGAATGGACTGCCACTGTCTTAAACATCAATCCGGGTTATAACGAAAAACTTCTATCTGCTTGTAAACCTTTAAAGGAATATGCTATATTAATAGAAACAATAAAAGAGTACAGGCAGAAATATGATGATAAAAATGTTGCTATCGAAAAAGCTATTGAAGAGTGTATTAATTGTAATGTTTTAAAAGATTTTCTGCTGGAAAGGAAGGCTGAAGCTATGCATACACTTTTAACGGAATATGATGAAGAAGAGGCAATGGAATATTTTAAACAGCGTGCATATGAGGATGGTATTGTGAAAGGCGAATTGCAGCTTCTTGTTTCTAATATTTGTAAAAAAATGATTAAAAATAAATCTATAGAACAGATTGCTGATGAGTTGGAAGAAGATGTTTCTAAGATTAGAAAAATTTATGACATAGCAAAGGAGTTTGCACCTGATTATAATGTTGAAAAAATAATGGCTAAATTGGGATAGTGAGCACATAAATACTATGATGTCAAAATTTACTACTTGACATATGGCAACTATAATAGTAGTATAGCCATTGCAAATAAATATTTTCTCTTATTCAGAGTAGTGGAGGTACAAGGACCTAAGAAGCTACGGCAACCCCGACATTAGTCAGGAAGGTGCCAACCTGAGCAGACAGAAGTTTGATCAATAAGAGGATTTGATACCTTGATTTCAAGTCCACTGATTGTCAGTGGACTTTTCTTTTTAATAAAATATAAAAAGGTATACTATAATAATAAATTCTCAAAAGAAGAAAATAAATATTTGTAGGATACTATAGTTAAAGCAGAAATGCACAGTAGAAAGTAAAGGAGACGTAAATGGAAAAAAGATTATTTACATCAGAGTCAGTAACAGAAGGTCATCCTGATAAAATCTGTGACCAGATTTCAGATGCCATTTTAGATGAATTAATGAAACAGGATCCCATGAGCCGTGTTGCCTGTGAAACAAGCATCACAACAGGACTTGTTTTGGTAATGGGTGAAATTACAACAAAGGGATATGTAGATATCCAGAAAATTGTAAGAGAGACAATTAGAGAAATCGGATATGACAGAGCAAAATATGGATTTGATTGTGACACATGTGGAGTTATAACAGCTTTAGATGAACAGTCAACAGATATTGCAATGGGTGTAGACAAAGCGTTAGAAGCAAAAGAAAATAAAATGTCTGACGAAGAGTTAGATGCAATTGGTGCCGGAGATCAGGGTATGATGTTTGGTTATGCAACAAACGAAACAGAAGAATTTATGCCATACCCTATAGCTTTAGCACATAAGTTGGCACTTAAGTTAACAGAAGTAAGAAAGAATGGTACTTTAGATTATTTAAGACCTGATGGAAAAACACAGGTTACAGTAGAATATGATGAAGATGGAAAACCTGTAAGACTTGATGCAGTTGTATTATCAACTCAGCATGATGCTGAAGTTTCACAGGAACAGATTCATAAGGATATTAAGAAATATGTATTTGATCCTGTATTACCAAAAGATATGGTAGATGAAAATACAAAGTTCTTCATTAACCCAACAGGACGTTTCGTAATTGGTGGACCAAATGGAGACAGTGGTTTAACAGGAAGAAAGATTATTGTTGATACTTACGGTGGATATGCAAGACATGGCGGTGGTGCTTTCTCAGGAAAGGATTGTACAAAGGTTGATCGTTCTGCAGCGTATGCAGCAAGATATGTTGCAAAAAATATTGTAGCAGCAGGACTTGCAGATAAATGTGAAATCCAGTTATCTTATGCAATTGGTGTGGCACATCCAACATCAATCATGGTAGACACATTTGGAACAGGAAAGTTAAGTAACGAGAAGTTTGTAGAAATTATTCGTGAGAACTTTGACTTAAGACCAGCAGGCATTATCAAGATGTTAGACCTTAGAAGACCTATTTACAAGCAGACAGCAGCTTATGGTCATTTCGGAAGAAATGATATTAATGTACCATGGGAGAAAACAGACAAGGTTGATGTTTTAGCAAAATATGCAAAATAATTAGAAAATAATCTGTTGTAAAATATGTAGTAACAAAAGGGAAAAATGGAACTTATGTAGGTTTCATTTTTCCCTAAATTTTTACTGGAAAATATTGATTTGCATGGAAAATATAGAACATAATTTTATCTGTTTAGTAATTTCAATAAATTAGGAATCTGTGTTTCGAAATTTACTGCGTAATCAACTGCATTAGGATCCTTATAAGTGTCTTCTATACATAGGTAAGTGAAATCAGCTGCAATTTTTAAAGCGTCAAAAACGCTATAGTCATTCATTAAAGCACCGGTAAAAGTGCTTGCAAAAACGTCCCCTGTCCCATGAGATTTAATAGGAACTTCCTTGGTGCCGTACATGAAAAAGTCTTTACTGTTACTATCGTATCCAATGAAACCAAGTTCGCCCTTTGGAAGAGTGACACCTGTAATTACAGCATATTTGGAACCTAGTTTAATTAACTCCAAAAGCAGTTCTTTAATAGTTTCTAAAGAAGCATTCTCTCCAACATATTCTCTATTGAGCATAAAGCATGCTTCTGAAATATTAGGTAAAATAATATCTGCCTTTGAACAAAGTTTTGACATTGTAATTGCAAAGTCAGTTGTAAACCCTGTGTACATTTTTCCGTTATCAGCCATTGCAGGATCTACAATAATATAATTATCACTATTACCAAAGGCAGTAAAAAAGTCAGAAACAATATCAACCTGTTCCCTGCTTCCAAGATAGCCTGTGTATATGGCATCAAACCTGAAACCTTCATTAAGCCAGTGGCTCTTGATTCCTTCCATATCGCCTGTTAAATCCCTAAAAGTAAAATTGTTAAATTTGGTATGGGTAGATAAAACTGCTGTAGGAACAATGCTTGTTTCAATTCCCATTGCAGAAATAATAGGAAGGGCAACAGTTAGTGAACATTTTCCTAAACAGGAAATATCCTGAATACTTAAAACTCTTTTCATGTAAAACTCCTAATTATTATTTGTAAATTAGTTTCTCAAAGTAAAGTCGTTACTAATTACAATGCTTTCATAAAATAAAAATACCCGGATTTTATATTGGAAAGTATAATCCATATGGTATTACTGCTAATATAATAACACAAAAAACAGTGATTGGTAGGTTTTAATTCTAACCACATAATGTACGACAGTTTTCCTTTTTCAATTTGGTAAAGGATAATGAGACAAACGCTACTTGACAGAGAGAATCCGTTTTTGTTAGTTTTGCATTCAACTTGCATTCAACTAATAAAAAGTTAATGCAATAAAATACTAAAGAATCTCGTTATACATATATAACAACATTTCAAGATGGATAAATAGGAGGAGCAAAATGAAAAAGAAAATTTTAAGAGTATGCTTAATGCTGGTTATTCTTTGTGGAGGGATTCTTTTAACTAATGGAAGTGTTCAGGCAAAAACACAGAATTATTACACAAAAGGAAAAACGTTAGTAGTAACGGGTCAGTTAAGGAATGGTACACATATAAAAAATGCGAAAAAGATTAAAAAGATTGTAGTGAAAGACAATATAAAAATTTTACCTACAAAACCTTTTAAGGGTTGTATAAATGTAAAAACTTTGGAAGTTCCGGGAAAATTGATATTTGTAGATGATTTTTTGGGGGAAGTATATGATAATGATAATTATGAGAACTTTCCGATAACTGTAAAAACAGTTAAATTTACAACACAGTTGTCAGATAAACCAATGTATAAGTTTTATTTAACACATAAGTTCATTGTAAGCAAAAAGGACAAAAAATACAGAAGTTACAAAGGAAGCATTTATACAAAAAACGGGAAAAAATTTGTGGCAATGCCAAGCGAATGCAAAATATTGAAAATTCGAAAAGGGTGTAAAATAGTTAATGTTGTTGGATTTTCGTATGAATCTTATAATGAAGAAAGTTGTAGTGATGATCCGGATTATTATATATTTACTTGTTGTAAGAAACTAAAAAAAGTTATTATTCCATCAACTGTAAAAAGTTATTATACAAGTGACAGCAATTTTAAAGATTATATGCGAGAGGCAATTAATGATGTTGCTTATAGGGCAAAATATGTAATAAAAAATAAAAATATATCATGCGAGGGCATGGAAGCTTTGTATGAAGTATTGGAAGATAGAATTTTTAAGATTTTTAAAAAGCAAATAAAAAAACAGGGAGATTTTTATATTTATAATAACAATATTTTAGTTGGATATGATGGATGTCAGCTGGTTGTAACTATTCCAAAAGGAATAAAGTATGCTATGAAAAATTCTCTTAGTGTAATGAAAGAATCTTCTTATAGCATAATTAGAGCTGTTAAATTACCAAAAGGTTTTAAAGATAAAAAATCAAAAATATGGAGAGGACATTCTTACTATTCAGAATGGTATAATCAGGATAAAATTTTATTAAGTAATTATTATCATTCTGTTCCGTCTTCGCATGGTGTGGGGTATAAATATAATACTTTTTGTACATTTGAATATTGTAAACATTATTATGGTAAGACAATACAAATTATATCTGACATAGATGGAATTATTATATTTTCAACAGATGTTCCTGTAAGGGTAACTGATAAAAATAACAATATTGTGGAAAGAGATTTAGATGGAAGTTATACGGTGTATGTAAATAAAGGAGATGCAATAAATGTACAGCTTCCCGATAAAGTTAAAGATGACGAATTCATTTGCTTAAAAGATTTTAATGGAATAGAGAACTAAAGGAGACGGAATTAATATAGTTTAATATAAATATAATGGAACATAGTGAAACCTCCGGTTGATTTGGGGATTTTTATCTGTTAAAGATAAATACCTCTATATACTGTGAGGTTTCACTTATTTTACATTTGAAAAAATATAAAGTATAATCCATATGGCATTACTGATAATATAATAACACAAAAAAACAATAATACCAGTAGATGATATAAGGTAATATATTAGTAGCTAAAATATGTTATTAAGAATTTATAGATGAAGTAAATAATTAAAAAGTAACAGAGGTAAAAACTATATGCTAACATATGATTTTGAAAAAAGAGGAAAAATGTCTCTGTATGAGTATTTATATAATTGCATAAAAAATGACATTTTGTCAGGCAAAATCAAAGCGGGGGAGAAACTGCCATCAAAAAGGACCATGGCGAAAAATCATAATATAAGCGTTATCACTGTAGAAAATGCTTATGCACAGTTGCTTGTAGAGGGATATATTTTTTCGAAAGAAAAGCGTGGATATTTTGCCAGTGAAATAAGTGGACAATATTTAAACAATGGTGGAATTAACGGAAACAAGGAAAAAATAGTAGAAACAAAAGTATCCTTGAAAAGTGGGCAAATCAAAAAGAAAATCCAGGATACAAAAAAGCAGTGGCTAGTAGATTTCAATCCCAATCACATAATGTACGACAGTTTTCCTTTTTCTATATGGTCAAGGATAATGAGACAGACTTTACTAGACAGAGAGAATTCATTTCTTTCAAGCCCATTACCAAACGGCGTAGTGGAACTTAGGGAAGCCATAGCAAACCATTTAATGGAATTTCGTGGTATGGAAGTAGATGCAGAGAACATAATAATTGGTGCAGGAACAGAATATTTATATAGCATTATTGTTCAGTTACTTGGAAGAGATAGTGTTATTGCCGTAGAGGACCCAGGCTATAGGAAAATTGGAAAAGTTTATGAAAGTAATGGAGTGGAATGTTTACACTTACCAATAGATAATTCAGGAATTCAAACAAAGGCGCTGTTAGGAAAAAAGATTGATGCAGTACATATTTCTCCATCTCATCATTTTCCAACAGGTAGAGTTATGCCTGTATCAAGAAGACAGCATTTAATCCATTGGGCAAGAGAAAACAATGGGTTTATTATTGAAGATGATTACGACAGTGAGTTTAGATTTTCAGGCAGACCAATTCCTACAATGGTTGGAATGGACAAGGAGAGAGTAATATATATGAATACTTTTTCGAAAACTCTTGCACCATCAATAAGAATTGCCTATATGGTTTTGCCGGACAGCTTAATGGAAAAATTCCATACCAAACTTAATTTTTATTCAGGTACTGTTTCAAGTTTTGAACAGTATACCTTGGCAAATTTTATTGCAGGAGGTTATTACGAAAGACATATTAACCGAATGAGAAATTATTACAGGGATTACAGAAACAAAATAATAAATGCCATTAAACAGTCAGCATTATATCCTAAGGTTACAATAGAAGAGGAAAACGCAGGACTTCATTTTATTTTAGGAATAAAAAAAGAAATCGACGATAACCGGTTCAAAAAGATACTAAGGGAAAACAATATAAATATTTCATGTGTATCTGATTACTGTTATAATGATTTAAAAGAGTTTGACCATAAGTTCATTATTAATTATTCTGCGGTGCCTGAAGACAAGCTGAAAAAAGCACTGACTATTATGAACAACGCGTTGGAATAAAAAAAGAAAGAGTGAGATTATTATAGTGAATAAATATAACGGAAACAAAGAATTTAAAATAGACATTCCAAAGTCTGTAAAATTAATAATAGATATTTTGGAAAAAAACGGCTACGAGGCGTTTGCTGTTGGTGGATGTGTAAGAGATACTATTTTAGACAGAAAACCTCAGGATTGGGATATTACAACTTCAGCATTGCCTAATCAGGTAAAGGAGTTGTTTTACAGAACAATTGATACAGGAATTCAACATGGAACGGTTACAGTTTTAATTAAGGGAGTAGGTTACGAGGTAACTACTTACCGAATTGATGGTGAGTACAATGACAGCAGACATCCTGAAAGTGTAGAGTTTACAGCAGATTTAATAGAGGATTTAAAAAGAAGAGATTTTACTATTAATGCCATGGCATACAATCCGGGAATTGGTTTGGTAGATGCTTTTGACGGAATTGGTGATATAGAAAAGAAAGAAATAAGATGCGTAGGGAATCCAAGAGAAAGATTCGGGGAGGATGCCCTTAGAATACTTAGAGCAGTAAGATTTTCGGCGCAGCTGGGATTTCATATTGAAGAGGGTACAATGGAAGCCATAAAAGAACTGGCAGGCACTCTTGAAAATATTAGTGCAGAGCGTATTCATGTGGAATTAGAGAAACTGATAATGTCAAATCATCCTGACAAACTTATAACAGCTTATGAGGCAGGCATAACTAAGGTGGTGCTTCCTGAATTTGACGCCATGATGGAATGTCCGCAGGTAAGCCCTTATCATATGTATAATGTAGGGGAACATACAATTAAGGTAATGGAGAATGTGCCACCAACAAAAGAAATGAGATGGGCTGCATTGTTACACGATGTGGGAAAACCTGATTCAGTAACTTATGACAAGAAGGAGCCAACAAGAATGCACTTTTACGGTCATGCTCATGTGGGAGCTAAGATGGTTTCGACCATTTTAAGGCGACTGAAAATGGATAACAAAACAATTAAGCTTGTAACAAGACTGGTGGAACATCACGATGACAGACCGGTGGCGGACAAAAAAGAACCTGTTCAGATTCGAAAAAGTGTAAATATAATTGGCAAAGATATTTACGATATGTATTTGCAACTTGCGTATGCTGACATTCAGGGGAAAAGTCAATACGGCAGAGAAAAAGGCATGGGGGCATATATTTACTCAAAAGAGCAGTACGAATACATTGTGGAAAATAATATATGCACCTGCAAAGGTGACATGGCTGTATCAGGAAGAGACTTAATAGCAGCAGGCTGTCCAACAGGTGAGATAATAGGAAACATACTTGATGAACTTCTTAAACGTGTAATACAGAAACCACAATTGAATAACAAAGAATCGTTAATGGAAATAGCAAAAACAATGTTCTAAACAGGCTTCTTTTTTCATATTTTTAGATAATGTATTAAAAATATGGAGGGAAGGTATGAACGAAAAAGCATTAACAGTGTTAGAACAATACGATTTAAACATAAAAGGTACTTACAGAACAAAAGGAAACTATGGTTGTACAACAGATGAAGGAAAATATCTCCTAATGGAATACAACAATAGCAACGAAAAAATGGTTCTAATGAGTACCTTTTATGATTATTTGGAAAAAGCAGGGTTTGTAACGGATAGTGTTATAGCAAACAAAGAAGGAGTATATGTTTCAATAAGTGAGGACGGCTATGCATATATTCTGAAAAAATGGTTTGATGGAGAAGACTGCAATAACACAAATAGAAAACATCTGCTACTTACAGTGGAAAATCTGGCAAAATTTCATAACGCAACAGAAAATACAACGGATATTTTTAAAGAGCAGAAATTTCATAAGGGAAGAAATCTGCTTGAAGTTATGAATAAACATAGCGGTGAAATATTGCGTATAAAAAATTACATAAAAAAGAGAAAAAACAAAAATGCTTTTGAAATGTACCTTCAAAACATTATAGAGGAATATTACATACAAAGCGTGGAGGCTTTAGGTGCAATTAAGAATTCCCGGTATGAACAGCTGTATAAGGAAAGCATTGCCAACGAGACAATTTATCATGGAAGTTACAATTATCACAATGTACTAATTAAGGAAAATAAAATAATCATGATTAACATGATGAAAATTTCCTACAGCCCGTCAGTTCAGGATTTGTATGACTTCATCAGAAAAGTGCTTGAAAAAAATAACTGGAACATTGCTTTAGGAAATGAACTTATTAAGGCATATGATTCAGTAAGAAAATTATCAAATATGGAGAGGGCAGTATTGAAAAGTCTTCTTAGTTATCCGGAAAAATTCTGGAAAATAATAAATTATTACTATAATTCTAACAAAGCCTGGTATTCTGAAAAAAATGAAGATAAATTGAAACAGTTCAGAAAAATGGAAAAATTAAGACGAAAATTTATAGAAAATATGGGATAAATAGCAAAAGTGAAACGTAAATTTATAGAAAATATGGGATAAATAGCAAAAGTGAAACATAAAAATGATTTTATAGTTTTAATTATTTAGGGTTTGTGATATTATGTGTAATGATTGTAAAAATATATAAAAAGGTCAAAGTTTGAATTAGTTTGAACCTTATGCCTGTAGGATGAAAACAGTTACAGACATTTCTGATTGAAACATAGGAGGTAATTATGGACTACAGAGAGTTGTATAATGAATGGCTTACAAACCCTTATTTTGACGATAACACTAAGAAAGAATTAGAAGCAATAGAAAACGATGATAAGGAAATTGAAGATCGTTTTTACAAGGAACTTGAATTTGGTACAGCAGGTCTTCGTGGAGTTATTGGTGCCGGAACTAACAGAATGAACATTTACACAGTTAGAAAGGCAACACAGGGATTAGCTAACTATATTATTAAGATGCATGGAGAAGACAAAGGTGTTGCAATAGCATACGATTCAAGACACATGTCACCTGAATTTGCTGATGAAGCAGCATTATGTTTAAATGCAAATGGAATTAAGGCTTATGTTTTTGATTCATTAAGACCTACACCTGAATTATCTTTTGCAGTTAGAGAGTTAAAGTGTATTGCAGGTATTAATGTAACAGCAAGTCATAACCCGGCAGAATACAACGGCTACAAAGTATATTGGGAAGATGGTGCACAGATTACACCCCCACACGATGTTGGAATCATGGATGCAGTTGCTGCATTAAAGGATTACAACAAAGTAAAAACTATGGACAAAGATCAGGCAGTTGCTGATGGATTATACATTCAGATTGGCAAGGAAGTTGATGATAAATATATTGAAATTCTTAAGACTCAGGTTAAGAACCCTGATGCAATTAAGGAAGTACAGAAAGATATCAAGATTGTTTACACACCACTTCATGGTACAGGCAACATTCCTGTAAGAAGAGTGTTAAAGGAACTTGGATTTGAAAATGTTTATGTAGTAAAAGAACAGGAATTACCTGACGGTGATTTCCCAACAGTTGGTTATCCAAACCCTGAATCAGCAAAAGCATTTGAATTAGCAGTTAAATTAGGTAATGAAGTAGGAGCAGATTTACTTCTTGCTACAGATCCTGATGCAGACAGACTTGGCGTTTATGTAAAAGGTAGCAAGCCTGGAACATACCACATCCTTACAGGTAACATGTCAGGCTGTTTACTTGCTGAATATGAAATCAGCCAGTTAAAGGAAAAAGGACAGCTTCCAAGTGATGGAGCTTTCATTAAGAGTATTGTTAGTACAAATCTTGCAAATGATATTGCTAAGTATTACAACATTAATTTATTTGAAGTTCTTACAGGTTTCAAATACATTGGTGAAAAGATGCTTGATTTCGAAGTTAATCACACAGGTACATATGTATTTGGTTTTGAAGAGAGTTATGGTTGCCTAATTGGAACACACGCAAGAGACAAGGATGCTATCGTTGCCTCAATGGCTTTATGTGAAGCAGCAGCTTATTACAAGACAAAGGGCATGTCTCTTTGGGATAAGATGAAAGAAATGTATGAGAGATACGGCTACTGGAGTGATGGCGTTCAGTCAATTGAATTAAAGGGTAAAGAGGGAATCGAAAAGATTCAGAATACTCTTGAAAAATTAAGAGAAAATGTACCAACTACAGTTGATAATTACAAGGTTCTTTCAGTAAGAGATTACTTAGCTGATACAGTAACAAACATGGAAACAGGTGATGTTACAACAACAGGTCTTCCAAAGTCAAATGTTTTATACCTTGATTTAAGTGAACATGCGTGGGTTTGTATCAGACCATCAGGAACAGAACCAAAACTTAAATTCTACTATGGAGTTAAGGGCGAAAACTTTGATGATTCAAAGGCAAAATTAGCTGACCTTGGTTCATACATGATTAACATAGTAAATGAAATGCTCAAGTAATATTATTAAAACAAAAACATAATAAGAATAAAAATAAATCACTATAATATATTTTAATAAAGGTATATTATGGTGATTTTTTTATGAAAAAAAATAAAATAAAAATTCTGCTGGTACTAACGTTAGCCATTGTTGTTACATCTGCCTGCGGCTATGAAAAAATCAAAAAAACAAAAGTAAAAGACATGGACTATACTGTTGTGGCAGAAAATGAAATGCCAAAAGAAGTGAAGGAGATAATTGAAAAAAGAAAAGACAAGGAGTTTCAGGTTACATACAGCAACAATGAATATACATATATTATTATTGGGTACGGTAGACAACAGTACGAGGGCTATTCCATAAAAGTTAAGGAAATGTATGAAAGTGACAATGCCATATATATAAAAACTCAGTTTAACGGTCCAAAAGAATACACCAACGAGGAGAATGTAACTTATCCCGTAATTGTTGTTAAAACAGAGTATAGCGATAAAAGTGTAATATTTAATGAATAAGAAAATGAAATAATGCATAGATTATAGAAGATTTAAAGGTAAGGGGGAAATATGGAATTAGAGAAAAGTAATATTCATATGAATAAAATAGTAGAAAGTCAAAGGGCAACTTTTTATGTAACAAAGGAGTGTAATTTACCAGAGCAATCAATGGAAAGCATAATAAATCATCAGGAAAAGATTACATTAGACAGTGGTATCATTAGAGGAAATCAGGTTATAATTAATGGCAATGTTTCCTACGGAATAATGTTTTACGGAGAAGACAATGCACCGTCAGGAGTTACAGGGGAGATTCCTTTTGAAGAAAATATTAAAATTAATACTACAGAAGAAAATATTAAGGCAAGCGTGGATTTAACTATTTTATCGGGTTCAATTAAAATGATTGACAACCGAAATTACATATATAAGATTCAGGTTATGGCGAATGTTAATATTGAAAAAATAGAAGATATTGAGGCGGTATGTGCTATCTCAAGAGAAAATACAATGACTAAATATAAAACGATTGAAAATCTCATGATATTAGCAGACAGAAATGAAACCTTTAGAATTAATGAAAGGATTTCGTTGCCATCAGGTAATCCCACAATAGAAAAAATAATTTGGAGCGATGTAAAAATCAGAAAGCTTACAACCAAAATGTTGGAGGGCATGATTCATTTATCAGGTCAGCTGAAGGTTTTTATTATGTACACTCCGGAAGAACAGTCGATTCCCGTCCAGTGGTTTGATACTGTTATAGATTTTAGTGGCACATTAGAGGCGCCTGAGGCAAGAGAAGATTTAATATCTTATATTTGCGGGGATATTCATAATGTAGAACTTGAAGCCACAATGAATCAGGACAACGAGATGAAAGATTTGGATATTAGTGCATTACTAAAATTATCTATAAAGATATACGAAGAAAACAAGATGGATGTTTTGGAAGATATATACGCACCGGATGTGGATTTGTGCCCAATGGAAAAAGAACAGAAATATGAAAAGCTGTTAGTAAAAAATGAGTCAAGAACAAAGAATATTATAAAAATTGATGTAGACCAAAGTAAGGGACATATTTTACAAATTTGCAATAGCGATACAAGACTTCAAATTGATAATATTTCAGTAGGGGAAAACAACCTTAGGGTAACAGGTAAGATTCGGGCAACAATAATTTATATTTCCTCAGATGATATTTATTCAATTTGCTGTCAGACAAAGGAAACTGATTTTGAGCATAGAATTGATACTGAGGGAATTTCCAAAGACGACAAATACTATATTAACTGGAAAGTCGAGCAGGTAAGTTCTAACATGATTAGCACAAACCAGGTGGAAGTAAAATCAGTGATAGCTTTACAGGCTATGGTTTTTAAAGAAGAAAAATGCAATTTCGTTTGGGACATTGAAGAAAAGCCTGTTAACTGGGCAAAGTTTAATGACGCCCCTATCCTTAAAGGATATATTGTAAGAAAAGGCGATACCCTGTGGAAACTTGCAAAGGCCAATTACACCACCGTTGACAATATTATGAAAATTAATCAGTTGGAAAATGAAAAAATAAGAGAAGGGGATAAACTACTTTTGGTTAAAAATTGTCAGTAGAACTTAAAAACATTTACAAAATAAACATATAAAGATAATACTTTAAAGAAAGCCTAATTTCACAAAACAATAGATGACAAAGAGTTAAAATGTGAACAAACTTGTAAATAAATTATAAAAAAAGTATACTTAAACAGTAATTAAAAAAGCAAATATGAAAAATAGAGATTAACGAAAATAGGAGAAATGTATGGATAAGTTACAGCTAAAAGCCTATGGAAAAATAAATCTAGGTCTTGATGTTATTAGAAAACGACCTGATGGCTACCATGATTTGGATATGATTATGCAAATGGTAGATGTTTATGATGACATTATTATTGAAAAAAAAGCAGGAGAAGAAATTGTTGTAAAAGCTGATGCAGCAGTGCTTTCCAACGGTAAGGATAATTTGGCATATATGGCAGCCAAAATGCTTTTTGATGAATTTGGAATTAAGTCAGGAGTTGAAATAACAATTCACAAAAGAATACCAATTGCAGGTGGAATGGCAGGCGGTAGCTCTGACTGCGCAACAACTTTAATTGGCATTAACGAAATGTTTAATTTAGGTTTGTCAAAACAACAGCTTATGGAACGTGGAGTTAAGCTTGGAGCAGATGTTCCTTACTGCGTGCTTGGTGGAACTGCAATAGCAAGAGGGATAGGAGAAGTTTTAACACCGCTACCTACACCACCACAGTGCCATGTAATCATTGCAAAACCACCTATATCAGTTTCAACAGCCTATGTTTACGGGCATATCAGACCTGACGAAATAACCAAAAGACCTGACATTGAACAGATGACTTTAGCAATAAAAGAACAGGATTTGAACAAACTTTCAGATCTTTTATATAATGTTATGGAAGAAGTAACTGTGTCAGAGTATCCCGTTATTGAAAAACTAAAAAGCATTATGCTTGAAAAGGGCGCGTTAAATTCAATTATGAGTGGTAGCGGCCCAACAGTTTTCGGACTTTTCGATGACAGGGAAAAAGCACAGGCTGCAATGAAAGCTCTGGATTCTAAAGAACTAACAGAGCAGCTGTATCTAACAAAGTTTATTTAATCCAAAAAGTTATTTAAAAACTTTAAATACTTAAATTTAATAATTGTTTTGTATTCCCGCTCGCCCAAAGAATCCTTCAAACGCTCTTTTGAAGAATCCGGGACAGTGCCGGAACTTGCATCTACAAAACATAATTGAGGATAAAGGACGCACCACCAGTTGTGTCCTTTTCCTTTGCCAATATATATGGTGTATGAAGTGTACTCACCTTTAGGGTAAACTACGTCCCCGTAAGTTTTCTTTGGAAAGTCATCTTTGCCGAATTTAGAAGTCACGTTATAATCAAACCCGTTCTCGTCAATTGTTTTTTGAGCAATGTTCAAAATCTTTTCGTTATGAGTAGTAATGAACAAGCTGTATTCTTTAAGAGAATTAAGTTCCTTGGTTTCTCTGTAAATATAGTCAACAACTGCATCTTTTACCTTTAATTTGAGAGTCTGGTCAATAACGGTATCACTGTTTGCCCTAACATGAAACCTGATTGTGTTTTTAGCAAGAGCTGTACTTGCAGCTGAATATTCCATTTTGTAAAAAAGAATAAATGACATAAACCCTAGAAATAAAAGTATGTAAGGAAGCAGTAGTTTATTGTGTTTAAATTTTGATTTTATTGAATTTAAGTAATCATGTTTTAAATGTTTAGACATATTGTCACTTGAACTTAAAAATTTATTTTTCACTTTTAGAATTCCTTTCCAATTAATAATTATGTTACATAAAGAGTGTTGCCGATTATTTTTTTTATATTCAAAAATCAACTCAATTTATATAAGAGTATTGAATAATTTATTGAATAAAGGTAAAATAAAAAGACGTGAAAAAAAGAAGGGTGAAAGTATTTTTATGGATAGATTTGATAACGCACCAGTTGGTATATTTGATTCCGGAGTTGGAGGATTAACTGTTGCGAGAGAAATAGCAAGACAGATTCCAAATGAAAGTTTTGTTTATTTTGGGGATACAGCAAGAGTTCCTTATGGAAGCAAGTCAAAGGAAACAATAATTAGATATTCCCGCCAAATTGTTAGATTTTTACAGACAAAGAAGGTTAAGGCAATTGTTGTTGCCTGTAATACAGCCAGTGCTTTTGCATTAGATACAATTGAGAAAGAATTGGATATTCCCGCAATAGGCGTTGTAAAGCCGGGAGCAAAGAGTGCCGTTGAGAATACAACTAATAAACGAATCGGAATTATTGGAACAGAAGGAACAATTAATAGTGAGTTATATACACAGTACATTCATAGCATTGATCCGGAAGTTACAGTTTTTGGAAAAGCATGTCCCCTTTTTGTACCATTAGTTGAAGAGGGAATGTTACATGATCCGGTTACTGATGAGATTACAAGACGGTATCTTGATGAAATGAAGGAAAAAGATATAGACAGTTTGATTTTAGGCTGTACTCATTATCCACTATTAAGAAGCACAATCAGGAAAATAATGGGTGAGGGGGTTAATTTAGTAAACCCTGCCTATGAAACAGCCATTAGTTTAAAGAAAATGTTAAAAGAAAATGGTATAAGTGCTGAAAATAATGCAAAGCCACATTATGAATTTTATGTAAGTGATGCGGCTGAAAAGTTCAGAACATTTGCTAATTCAATTATGCCGTTTGAAATTGACGAAACAAACAGAATTAATATTGAAGAATATTAATTCCATGCAATGAGATTAAAGTTTAAGGAAATGTAATATGGGTGAGAATGTAGTAATTAAAATTTCAGGATTACAGATAGTTGAAAATACAGGTGATAATGTTGAAGTAATTGCGAAAGGCAAGCATTACTTAAAAAAAGACAAACATTACCTACTATATGAAGAATATGAAAATGACGAAAACACAAAGACAAGCAATATGATTAAGTTTAACAATGATATTGTTGAAATTACAAGAAAAGGTCAGGTAGATGGAAAACTGATTTTTCAGGAGAACCAGAAGAAGCAGTCATTGTACAGCACTCCTATGGGAGATTTGTTAATTGAGGTCCTTACTAAGGAAATAGAGGTTAGCGATGATGACGATGATGTGAATTTAAAAATCAAGTATCAGATTCATGTGGATGGAAACAAAGTTTCTGATAATGAAATTGATATTAGTGCCATGCACAGTTAAGAAAAGTTGAAATCTTGAGGATAGATAGCAGGGAATGTAGTTATGTATTATTTGAAGATTTCAACTTTTTTGATTTGTTTTTACGTATACTTTCATTTCTATTTCCCACTCTATCTACGTTTTCTATTTCGTGATCCTATCTCTATTTAACTCTATTTCCTTTTAGCCTGATTTTGTATAATCATTTACGTTTTTATTGCTATATATTTTATGTTAAATCAAAAATCTAATATTGCCACATTATCTGTTAAAATTTGACATAAAATCGTTTATTATGATATTATATAGTAATATGAAAAAATTTAAGGAGGACAATGCTATGAAAAAAGTATTAAGCTATTTGATGGCAATAGCTTTAATCGTTACCAGTATTTCATTTGTTGGTACCGATAAAGTAAGTGCTCATCAAAAGTACACAACCAAAGGTTTGGTTATTGACACATCATTAGTGCCCCAGGATTCTAATATCTCAGTTAAGAACGAAGACGGCAAAAATCCAGACATTACAACAAAGACCAATGTTCAGTTTACATTGGATACAAATGTGGACTCAGACTGGTCAATCAGTGGACCTGATGACAAAGTTACTATTGACAGTTATGGTGTTGTATCTGTAAAAAGAGGTGCATCAAAAGCTACATATACTGTAACTGCAAAAGGTAAAAACATAGCAAATGATTACAATACGGAAGTGTCATGTAAGATTCAGGTTAGAGGAGATGAGGATGCCGCCGAAGCAACATCAGTTAAATTAAATAAGAAACTGATAGAAGCCGGTAATGAAGATTTTGTTAATGTTTCAAGTGACTTAAACACATTGACAGTAACAGGTAAAATATCTAAACTTGGACTTTACGAAGAAGTTGAACCTTCATATATTTTGGATAAGAAGGTTACTTATTCTGTAGACAATTCAAAAGTTGCTACAGTAGGTGAAAGCGGAAAAAGTTTAACAACTCTTTCTCCTTCTTCAGGTATTACGTTAAAAGCTAAAGTAGGTAATTTCGTTCAGGATATAAAGTTAGTTGTTAAAGATTATACAATCAATGATGCAACTGTAGAATTGAAATGCGTAAACGTTCCAACTTTAAAGTCTAATTCAAACAGATTTAATATAAAACTTAATCAAACTTTAATTTTCGAAGTATCAAGTACAATTTCTCATGTGTTCAACGCTTCACAAACTTATTGTATGTGGGATATTAAGTATGGAGATGAGGAACTAACTATCAATCCGGCACCTACAGCGCAAATTAAGGATTTTAAGTTAGCTACAATGGGAAAAGATAAAGGGGATACAAGCAAAATATTGGTACAAACACCAATTGCAAGTAGTGATGATTATAAGAAACTATTAAAAGAGAATAATACAATAAAGGTACATTTTGACCAGTATTATACTAGCGATGAAAACGGCAATAAAATAATTCCAAGAGATTATACGCTATCTTTCTCAGAAGACGTTAATTCTTTCTCAAGTGTAGATTTAGATTTCTCATCATATTATGAAGAAAACAAAGATTTCAGTGTGAAGAAAGAAGTAATTGAAGGTGAAGAAAGAGATGTTTACTATTTAGAATCTGATGGTACAACAATTGATCTTCCACAGATTACACAGAGCAATGTGCCGGCAGTTAGAAATTTTGAAGACGCAAGAGAATCATGTTTCTACAATAAAGATGGAAGTGATCCAGCTTATGAAGTTTCATATAAGATTGGAGAAGTTAAATCTTTAAACGATTCTTACAAGAACAATACTATGACTAATTCAAATACTGAATTAAGTTCAATTAAAGAAGTAAACACAGAAGACAGAACTTTAACTAAAAAGGGTACAGGTTACTTCACAATTACGGTTACAACAAAAGGTGAAGTTAATTATACTGCAAAAACTTATTATATCAGACTTGTAACTGCAGTTGAAAAACTTACAATTTCCCATTCTAAACAGGAAAAAGAGGTTATTCACATTCGTCAGGGTGAAGCTGATACACCAACATTACAGATAGGTGGTGTAACAAAGAACGTGACTGACAAAGATCCATATCTTGACATTGAATTTTTAAAGGCAGATGGTTCACAGTCAAACATTGCAACAGCAACTGTTGATGACAGCAAATTGACAGTAAATGGTATTTCAACCGGTAAAGTGACTGTAAGAGTATCAAGTGCAGTTGATAAGAGCAAAACCGCAGAATACATATTGTATGTAAATGATGAATATTTTAAGCCGGACATGTTATTTATTGATTGCAATGAAGCTATTAATGATGGTTACATGGACAACGATGGAAATGTTCAGGGTAGAGTAGATGGAGCAAACTTAAAAGTTACGGCACAGGGAATTGGTGCAGGTGTTCCATTAGTTGATTGGATTAGTTCAGACGAAAGTGTGGCTAAGGTTATTGACGGTAAGTTATATACATACAAATCAACAGGAACAGGCTTTGTTACAATTCAGGCAGTTGCAAGAGGAAACAGCGATGTGAAATCTGAACCATTAAAATTATATGTAAAAGATATACCGGCAACAGGAATCAAAACTATTGCTGAAGCTGTAAAAGAAGGCAGAGCACCAGTTGTTTCAGAACCTGGAAACAATACAGGTATATGTAAGGCTTTTGAGAACTTTACTTTAGAAGCAAAGGACTATGTTCCAAGTAATGCATCATCAGCACCTGGAAAAATCACTTGGTCATCATCTGACAGTTCAGTTGCAACAATTGATGCAAATACAGGTTTAGTTAGAACATTAAAAGAAGGAACTACAACAATTACAGCAAGATACAACTCATCAACTACTGATTTCAGCGACACTACATATACACTTGTTGTAAAGGGTGAAGCAGAACATGTAACAAGAGTTGCCATTGAAAACGGATTAGAATTAAGACTTGCTAAAATTGGCGACAGTGATACATTAAAAGCAAGAGTAGATGGTACTGCAGCAAATAAGAATGTTATATGGTCAACATCTAACAAAAACATTGTAACAGTTACAGATAATGGTGTTGTTACAGCAGTAGCAGCAGGTACAGCAGTAATTACAGCCACTTCAGCATTTGACAATACAAAGAAAGCGACAATTAAGGTTATTGTTCCGGCAACACAGGAACCAACAACAAAGGTTAAACCTACTGAAAAAGTAAAGGTAGCAAAGGCTTCAATTAAGTCAGCTAAGAATGTTAAGAAGAAAGCGTTATTATTAAAACTTAAGAGAATATCTAGTGCAAAGAAATACAAGATTCAGTGTGCATTAAACAAGAAGTTCACTAAATCTGTAAAAACAGTTACTACTTCAAAATTATCTTACAAGTTTAAAAAACTTAAGGCTAAGAAGAAGTACTATGTAAGAGTATGTGGAATAAACGGTAAGGTAAAGGGACCATGGAGTGCTGTTAAGAAAGTAGTTATTAAGAAATAGCCAAAAATAATCAGATATCTTTGGTAAAGATATAATCGATAATTAGCTAAAATATAATTGTATAAAAACATAATAAGTTGTGTAAAGAAAATATATCCATTGTAAAATGCCAAAAGCAATTTGCATACGATTGTAATAATGTATTAAGCAAAGAATATATGATTAAAATAATAGGGAAGCGTAAAGCTTCCCTAAAACAAAAAATAAGCTACATTGAAAGATTAATTCGATGTAGCTTATTTTTATTAATGTAATGAGAAATACCTTCAAAATTTCTTATTACATTAAAACTATTCTATTTATTCTTTCTTCCAAAACGTTTCTTCTTCTTTGGAGCTTCATAAACAGGTCCGCGGATTCTTTTAAATGATGTGATGTAAATTCCGCTAACTCTTGCTTTAACTTCCTGCTTAGGAAGAATTGTTTCGTAAACCTTTGCATCAGCAATAAGATTCATAACTCTAGGACCTGCTTTAACCTTTACAATAGGTAATTTAGCACGTCTTGCATACTTAGGTGTCTGCTCTAAAACAATACTAGGAAGTCCTGCATCTTTTAACTTCAGTTTCTTTTTATCTAGAACGTATAAACTAATTAACTGTGAGTTCTCCTGCATAGTTTTCTGCTGCTCTGCCTGCTTCTTTTCTGCTTTTCTTCCAATAAAATATAGCGCTATAACGGCAATCAAAAGAATTACTATGATTACAATAAGTGCAATTGATAGTCCGCTTAGAGCTAACAATGGTGAAATGTTATTCATTTTGTACCTCCATATAAACTAATCTTGTGATATTCTATCATTTTATCGCTTAATTGACAACATTAACGAAGAATAAACATAAATAAACGTTCCACTAGGGATGCACACTGATGCAAAAAAAAATAGTTGCGGGAGGGCACGCATTGGGTGCGTAGAATGTCACAAGCAATATTCTTTGTTCTAAAACTATCTCTGAATCAAACAAGAATGATGAAAAAATAGTCTGTTTTGTAAATTGATTACTGATTTGATAAAATTCGAACCTGTTCCTTAACAATAGAAGGAAGCTGCTTTTGTCCTGCTCTGTCTAACTGGTCAGTATAGATAGGTTTGCCAAAAGTAACAATAACCTTCGAGGACTTGATTCGTGGCTGTTGTTTTTCGAAAATATTATATGTTCCCTGAATACCTACAGGAACAACAGGGCATTTTGCCTTAGTGGCAATCTTAAAACTACCTTCCTTAAATTCTCCAAGTTTGCAGTCTTTTGAACGTGTGCCTTCAGGAAAAAGAAAAATTGATATACCATTTCTAATCATGTCAGCAGCATTAAGTACCGATTTTAAACCGGCACGTGGGTCTTTTCTGTCTAAAAAGATGCAGTTTACAAAATACATCCACCAACTTAAAAATGGAACCTTCTTAATTTCCTTCTTTGCTATATAACCTGTAGGCTGTTTCATTAAAGGGTATGTGACAATAATATCGTAGAAACTTGTATGATTACCTACGAACAATACTGCCTGGTCTTTTGGAATATTTTCATAGCCATGTACCTCCAGTTTAACTCCTGAAATAAGCTGAACTATTCTTAAGCCAAAGTTGACAAAAGCAAGGCTGCTTTTATTGCGGGCATTCATATTAAATCTCTCTAAAATTAATTCCAATAATTGAATAGGTAAAGAGACAATAAAATATACAATTAAAAAAACAAGTAAAATAATTAGTCTTATCATAAAAACTCCTTTGTAGAAATATTATTATAAATATGTACAACCTGGTACTCCCGTATACAAATATGTTTCATGCATAAAGTAACGGCATTGTAGTAGATTCTACATATTAAATAATGTTACCACAATATTTAATAAATAAAAAGATTAGAAGATTAAAAGGTCAGTATTACTTCACTTGTATACTTATATTATGTATATACCGGCAGATTACTATGTTTGCCCTCCGCCTTTATTCTAACATAAATACGGGAAGGATTTTTGATACGGTAATTATAATGAGATGTTTGGTGAAATTATACAGTATTTTACCAAAGAAATTGTAAAAAGTGATAGAAACACTAATAAAAACATTTTTATTTATTGAATTGGGTACATGTTCGTGCTATAGTAACATTAAATAGCGAGTAGTTCGCGTTTTTTATTAAGAGGAGGAAATAAAATGAAAGCATTAAAGAGATTTACAGCTGTAGTAGCTTCACTTGCACTTACAGTTGGTATGTGTGTTAGTGTATTTGCAGGATCTACATGGGGAGATTACATTGGATTCGATGGCAAGCCAGGACACACATGGTACGAAGCAGCAGATGGTAAGTTTACACAGAACTCAGATACATCATGGACATGTAAGATGAAGACAATCGGTTGGGGTGGTGTCTGGGGATGCCAGGTATTCCAGGATACAAAAAAGGGCAACGGCAAGGTTGACATTAAGAAAGGTCAGGAATACAAATTACAGTGTACATTAAAGTCAAGCGACATGGATAAGTGGGTTGTAGTTAAGGTTGCAACAAAAGAAAACATTGCATTTGCAAAGTGGGTTAAGTTAAAGAAAGGTCAGAACACTACAATTAACGAAACATTCACAGCTAAGTGTGATGCAACATCTATCTATTTTGGTTTAGGTGGAGACTTTGGTGATAGAGATGATGAAAAAGATTTATATACATACGCTGAAGGTGGCGCTAAATCAATCAGTGATGGTAATAGTGATGCAGCTGGTAAGGGTACAACAATTACATGTACAGGATACTCACTTGAATCAACAGCAGCAGCTGCACAGGCAACAACAGCAGCAGCCGGACAGGGTACACAGTCAGGTCAGACTGGTACAGTTAGCACAGCTCCTAGCACAGTAGCAACTGGTGACTTCACACCAATCGCTTGCGCAGCAGCAGCCGTAGTAGCAGCTTCAGTTATCGTTGTATTCGCTAGAAAAAGAGAAAACAACTAATTAAGAACTTAACTTAATACAATATATAAAAAGAAGATTTGCTTAATCCTTTTTTGGATGGCAAATCTTCTTTTTTTGAGCAATAGGTATTTATATTGCATAAAAATTCACTTTAAAGATTGTCAAAATAACAAAAAATAAAATAAATTAAAAAACATTTCAATCCTAGTAAATATAGGCAATTAAGCTTTTATGTAAAGCAGAAAAAGATGAGCAAAAAGTATCAAAACTCCCTGAACTGCCCATTATATGGTAATTGTTAATAAATTAACAATAAAAATGAACCAACTATAGTTTCAAAAATGTGAACATTTTATGTAAACAGAAAAGAACTGTTGTTAAAATAGTACAATAAAAAAGAACCTAAAATCGTTTTTTATTGTTGATTTGTACATATTGTTGTGATAAAATCGTTATTAAGGAAGTCACTATGTGAATTCTAGTGTAGGTGAAAGAATTTTTTCAATAAGGAGGAGAATAAAATGAAAAAATTAGGCCGTAAAGCATTAGCTTTATCACTAACAGTTGTTATGGGAACATCAATGTTATTAACAGGATGTGGCTCAGGTAGCTCAGATGGAAAGGACGGAAGTGTTGATAGTCCAAAAGATTTAGGAGTTACAACAGGATTGAATGCTGATACAAAGGGCGACATTTCAATTATGGTATGGTCAGGTGATGGAAAGTATTACGAAGATATCGGAAACCCTGACAGCAAAGCTGGTAAGCAATTATCAGATGCAAAGAACATTACAGCAAGTAACGTTGCACAGGTATATGCAGTAGCTCAGAAGTTCCATGAAGCATATCCTAACATTAAGATTAATCTTTGGTCAAAGAGCGGTGACCCAGATCAGTACAATACAGCAACTTGGGAAGAAGAAATGGAAAACTTCAAGGCTAAGTATGGTAAGTATCCTGATGTTTGGGCTTCAACAGATGTTACATCAGATGTTAAGAAAGGTTTAGTTGCTGACTTATCAGTTTACAAAGATGATGAAACATATAAGTCATACAATAAATCTCTTATGGATAAGTTAAACTATTATGGATTCCAGGCTGGTATTCCATCATACACAATCCCTTGGGGTGTTTGGGTTAACAAGTCTTTAGCAGAAGATAACAACATTAGCGTTCCAGATCCAGATTGGACAATTGATGAATTTACAAGATTTGTCACAAAGGCTGATGATAAGACATTCTGGGGAATTAAAGCAATTCCTGGAACAATCATCAACATCGGAACAGAAGCAATTGCAAGAAACATTACTAAGGAAAACAAAGTTGATTTAAATAATGAAGAAGTTAAATCATTATTAAGTTACATTCCTAAGTGGTCAGACCACACAATCGATTCTGCAGAAGGTTCAGGTGCCTTAACTAAGGAAATCGTTCAGGAAAGCAAGGCTTATACATGGTACTACTTCACAAACAACAGAACATTAGTTAACACAACAGATCCTTGGTTCTTAACAGCAGGCGCTGATGAATCAGCAAAGGACAGCGATGCATACATCAAGGCTGCTGATTGGGATTATTATCCATTCCCATCAACTAAGTATACAGAAAACAGCGTTAAGATCGTTATGGATCCAATGTGTATACATAACTACGCACAGGATGATGGAAACACAGAATGGAGCAAGGCAGAAACACAGAAGAGAGATGTAGCTTACACATTCGCATCATTCTGGACAGCTTCAACAGTAGCAAAGAAAGCAGTTTATGCTCAGAAGTTCTCTGAAAACGGAGAAATGAAACTTGCAGCTGGAGATTCATTCCCAGTTGTAACAGGTAAGGCTTATGATGAACAGATGGATTTATGGAACAGCATCGATGCTCATAAACTTTACAAAGACAAAGCAGGATTCCAGGAAGTTCTTAAGATCTGGAAAGAAGGCAAGAACACAGTTGTTGACTATAGCGATGCATGTGAAAAGTGTTGGACTAAGTCAGTTACTGAAAGTGGAGAAAAGAAAGATACATTATATGAATGGAATCATAATGGTGACGAGCAGGTAGTTGGAGCATGGCCTGGAGATAAGGATTGGGCTGATAATGTTAAGGCTAAACTTTCAGATTGGAATTCAACAATCAACAAACGTATTGATAAAGCTCAGACACAGCTTAAAGATGCTTTAAAGAAATACTATAATATTGAGGCTAAATAGTAATTACTAATTAATTATTATAAACATAAGAGCGGAACTGCCGTTAAAGTAGTTCCGCTTTTGTGAAAAAGGGAAAGGACAACAATGAAAAAGAAGATTACTACTATTATAATAGCTATAGTTTGTATCGTTGTTGCTGCACTTGTTTTAACACAATTTGTTTTCAAAACAGAAACATCACATATCAAAGATGTAGATAGTAATACTTTTGAAAAAGCATATAATTTACTTTCTACATCTTATCTAAGCGATGGAGAAGAAGCAGAAGTATACTACACCGATTTCATAAAGAAGAACACAACAATTGGTGAAGGAACTCATGTTGCTAGTTTGAAAGACGGAATTGATGCTAATAAGTTCTATAACAATAAGAAGAAAGACAGCACTGATGACACAACACCAAAGGCTGTTACAAACTATAATTCAACAATGACTGAATTGAATTATAATGATAAGGCTGAATATACAGTCAAAGTAGATAAAGAAGGTTTATATTACTTGAACCTTGATTACATTTCTATTGGCGAATCATTGTCTGATTATACTGTAAAACTTACAGTAAATGGAAAGCAACAGTATTCAGAAATGAACACTATTGCATTACCAATCATATGGGCAGATGAAGACACAAAAACATATGTAGGTAGTGATAAGAAAAAGAGTTTTCCATTAGATAGTTATGGCGATGAAATAGCACCAAGTCAGAATAGAGTTCAGGAATGGACAAATACATATTTATACAATAATACATACGTTTCAAGCTCCCCGCTTTCATTCTATTTAAAGAAGGGTGTTAATAAGATTAAAATTGAAAACGTATCATCAGGTGGTTTAGCAGTTGGTAAGCTTCAGGTAGAAGCAGGAAAAAACAACACTAAGTCATATAAGGAATACGCATCAGAACATAGTAACGCAGAATTAGTAAAAAATAGTGATGATGCATTACAGGTTGATGCAGTATACTATACTAAGAAAAATTCATCTGATGCAGTATATGGATCTGAAACAAAATCTTCGCTTACAAGATTCAACATAGATAAAGAAAAATTGAATACATTACAGTGGAATGCAGCAGGTATTGAAGTTACATATACAATTAATGTAAAGAAAGCAGGTAACTACAATCTTACTTTCCATTATGATAATGGAAAGAAAGAATTTGATTCTTTCGAAACAATTAAGATTGATGGAGAAGTACCTTTTAGCGAACTTTATAACTACGCATTCGCACCGGTTTCATCAGGTTACGCTAATGAAACATTATCAGACAAAGATGGTAATGCATATAGCATTTATTTAACAGAAGGTAAGCATACAATTTCTATTAAGCAGGAAAACCAGCCTGTAATGGAAGCTTACAGATATGCATTATTACTTCAACAGCACATTACTGATTTTGAATTGGAAATTACAAAGATTACAGGTAGTGATGTTGATACAGAACGTAACTGGAAAATGACAAAATATATTCCGGAAATTCCAGAATATTTAAAAGCATATAAGACAGTAATTCAGCACATTAGATATATTCTTCAGGATTATTCACCTAATGGAAATTCAAGTGCAGTGCTTACATATTTAGATGAAGCAGAACAGTTTATTAAAGATATGCAGAAATATCCTGATGAAATTGCTTTGCACACAGCTGACTTAACTGGAGCAGATAACTCTATCTTAGTTTCATTAAGTAATTTTACAACAGAAGTTACATCAAATGATTTTACATTAGATAGAATTTATGTAACTGCTGATAAAGGTCAGATTGAAAAACCAAACCCATCAGCAGGTAGCTCAATGTGGACATCAATTAGAACATTGGTAAATACATTTACATCTTCTAAATATGCTACAGGTGCAAGTCAGGACAGCAAGACTTTAACAATTTGGGTAAATAGAGCTATCACTCATGTAGACTTGTTACAGAAGATGGTAGATACAGAGTTTGTTCCTTATTATAAGGAAAAAACAGGAAAAGACATTAAGGTTAAAGTTTCTACAATGCCTGATGTTGCAAAATTAACATTGGCTATTGCAGCGAAAGAAACACCTGACGTAGCATTAGGACTTATGTCTTATGTACCTTTTGATTTATCAAGCCGTGGAGCTTTATATGATTTAACAAAGTTCGATGATTTCTGGACAGTGGCAAGAAGATTTCCAACAGGATCTTTTGTATCATATGTATACAATGAAGGTATGTATGCAATTCCTGAAACAACAGACTTTAACGCTATAGTTTACAGAACCGACATTTTTAACAACTTAGGACTTAAAGTCCCAAGTACATGGAATGAATTAATAGATATTTTACCAACATTGCAGAGATATGGTATGAACTTCTATCATAACATTGCATTAGGTACAACAGGTTACAAGTGGTTCTACCAGACATCCCCAATGATTTTACAGAATGGTGGAGAATTATATACTCAGGACGAGAATGGTCTTGTTACAACAGGTATTGATTCTAAGAAATCTGTAAAGGGATTGTCATTGTTAGGTAACTTATTTACAAAGTATTCACTTGAAACATCAGTACAGAACTTCTTTAACTCATTTAGATATTCAACTAATCCAATTGGTATTATTGGAATGGAAGATTATACATTGATTAATAATGGTGCTAAGGAATTAGAAGGTAAATGGGCTATCGCTCCATATCTTGGAACAGAACAGGAAGATGGTAGCATTGACAGAACATTCGTTGCAAATGGTACAGGTGGAGCAATTTTCAAGACTTCAAATAAGAAAGATGAATCTTGGGAATTCTTAAAATGGTGGACAAGCAAAAAAGTTCAGACAGAATATACTTATACATTACGTTCATCTTATGGTAAGACATTCTTCTGGTTATCAGCTAACAAGGCGGCATTACAGAATAACCCAATGGATGAAGCTGATAAGAAGATTATTACTGAACAGCTTGACTATGTAACAGACGTTACAAGAACACCTGGTCAGTACCTATTAGAAAGAACAATTTCTAATATTTGGACAACAATGGTATTCGACGGAACAGCCGGTCAGGTAGCTGTTGATGAAGCTAAGAATGATGTTAACAAGGAAATCGTACGTAAGATGCAGGAACTTGGATATTATGACGAGAACGGAAAAATGGTTAAGAAATTCAAACTTCGTGGATATGATTGGATAAAAGAAAATCAGGATAAAGCGAAAGCTAATCCGGAAGAGGAGGTAAGCAAATAATGAGTAGTGCAGCTGCAGCAGTAGAGAAAACAGCCACAAAGTCAAAAGGCGGTAAAAAATTCTACCAGACTGAAGGATTTAGATCATTTTTACTTTTACTTCCTTACGGATTGCTATTCTTTACATTTATATTATTGCCAATACTTATAGCTATTGGTTTATCATTTACATACTTTGACGTTATTAATATGCCAAAGTTTGCAGGGTTAACAAACTACATTACTCTTTTTACAGGTGATGAAGTTTTCATGAAATACGTTTTACCTAACACTGTACTTTACGCTATTGTAGTTGGTATTGGTGGTTATGTATTATCGTTTATTATGGCATGGATTCTTGCTCAGGTTACTCCAAGAGCAAGAACACTATATGCTTTAGCAATGTACACACCTTCATTGTCAGGTCAGATTATGATTCAGGTTATCTGGAAAACAATCTTCTCAGGTGACCAAAGTGGTCTTGCTAACGCATGGTTACAGAAATTAGGCTTTATAAATCAGCCTATTCAGTGGTTAATATCATCTGACTACTTTATGCAGATTATGATATTCATATCATTATGGTCATCAATGGGTATCGGTTTCTTATCCATGTTATCAGGTATTATGAACATAGACCAGGAATTATACGAGGCAGCTTATGTGGATGGTATCAAAAACAGAGCCCAGGAAATTATTTATATTACAGTCCCATCAATGAAACCACAGATGTTATTCGGTGCGGTTATGTCAATTGTAAACGCATTTAACATGGGCTGGATTGGTGTAGCGTTGGCAGGTGCAAACCCAACACCTGATTATTCGGGTCAGTTAATAGCCAACCATATTGATGATTACGCGTTCGTTCGATACGAGATGGGTTACGCAGCTGCAGTATCAGTTGCACTTCTTGCATTGGTATGGGTATGTAGTAAAGTAGCAAACACATTATTTACAGAGAAAGAAGAATATTAGAAAGGAGGATACATAAATGGCAGGTTTTCAGGGGAACAGAATTAATCCAACACGTTTTTCGCGTGGTCAGATTAAGTTTCATATAATTGCATTACCATTATCAATATTTATGATCCTTCCGGTAATATTTATGATAAATAATGCATTTAAACCTTTGGGAGAATTGTTTAAATTTCCACCAACATTATTTGTACAAAATCCAACATTGGATAACTTTAAGAATTTATTGAACTTATCAGGAGCAACAGGAATTCCAATGTCCAGATATTTCTTAAATTCATTAATCGTAGCAGTATTAACAGTAGTGCTTGGAATTCTCATTACGATTATGGCAGCTTATGTACTTTCAAAGAAGAAGTTCAAAATCAAAGGTGCTTTATGGGAAGTAAACCAGATGGCTCTTATGTTCGTAGCAACAGCCGTAGCTATTCCAAGATACTTAATTATCGTAAACTTAGGCGTATACAATACATGGTTTGCACATATCTTACCATTGATTGCAATGCCTGTAAGTTTATTCTTAGTAAAACAGTTCGTTGATGGTATTCCAGATGCGTTAATTGAAGCAGCGGTAGTAGACGGTGCAGGAGATATTACTATATTAAGAAAGGTAATTATTCCTTTAACAAAACCGGCTCTTGCAACATCTGTGGTTCTTACATTCCAGCAGGTATGGAACAACGTGGAAACATCAAACAACTATATTACAAACGAAGCATTAAGAACATTAACATACTATTGTAACTCCATTGGTGTAAACAATGCTGTAGCGGCAGCCGGTATGGTAGCTGCATCAAGTTTGATTTTATTCTTGCCAAACTTGATTATATTCATTTGTATGCAGTCTAAGGTTATGAACACAATGGCAAGTTCAGGTATCAAGTAAGGAGGCAGAAATGAAAAAAATTATGAAAAAAAGTTTAGTTCTGTTTCTAGCCTTGGTATTTGTGGTAATGTCAGTGTTACCAGTGGCAGCATCACAGGCAACCAGTTACTCATATACAGAAGATGATCAGGGAGAATTGGTTAGAACACAGGATGCATATTTGCCTGACAGAACTATAACAAACTTAGAATTATCAGATCCTGAAGATATGGTAATTGATGATAACAACATTGCTTACATAGCAGATACAGGAAATCAGAGAATTGTTATTTACGATTTAAACACTGAGAAAATCGTAAGAATCCTAAATGGTAAAACAGTTAACGATAAAAGATTCCCTGGATTCAAAAGTCCTAAGGGTGTATTTAGAACAAATGCCGGTGAATTATATGTTGCTGACGTAGGACAGAAAGCGGTATTCAAATTTACAAAGGATTTTAAATTCGTAAGAAGTTATTTAAAACCATCAGCAGCTATTTTTGCTGATACAAACTACGAACCAAGTAAGGTTACAGTAGATAGCGGTAACAACATCTACATCGTTTCAGAAGGTGTTTACGCAGGTGTAATTCAGTTGGCAAACACAGGTGAGTTCTTAGGATACTTCACATCAAATAAGTCAAAATTAACACCACAGCAGATGTTCTTAAAATTAATTTATACAAAAGAACAGCAGAAAAAATCAGAGTTATTAAATACTCTTCCATCTACATTCTCTAATGTTTTTGTAGATACAAATGGTACAGCATATTCAACATGTATGGGTACAGGAAATGACTTACTTAAGAAGCATAGTACAGATGGTACTAACATGCTTGGGAATGTTAAGACTTCTTCAGCATTAACAGATGTTACTGCAAACAAAGACGGTATTATTTACGCAAGTGATTCACATGGTATGATTTGGGTATATACAAGTCAGGGTGAAGTAATCTTCCAGTTAGGTGCAGAAGCAGCAGACAAAGATATTTCAGGTTTATTTACATCACTTACAACAATTGCTGTAGATAACAGTGGAAACATCTGGACAGCTGATGGTGAAAAAGGATACTTACAGTCATTTACACCGACAGAATATGCAACAACTATTTTCAAGGCTTTAAAAGAATATGAAAATGGTGATTATAAAGAAGCCCTTAGAGATTGGAATTATGTATTAAGACTTAACCAGATGTCAGTTCTTGCTCATAACGGTGTAGCAAAAGCTTACTACAATGATGAAGTTTATGACAAAGCAATGGAACATTTTGAAATTGCCGGAAACAGAGACGGTTATTCAAACGCATTCTGGGAAGTAAGAAACAAATCAATCCAGAAGTGGTTAGGAACAGTTTTAATTGTTTTAGTTATTCTTATTGCAATTAAGATTGCTATCGGATTCATTGATAAGAATCATGTACTTAAGAAAAAGAAAAGAGCTCTTGGACAAAAACTTAAGAATACACCTGTTATTGGTGAATTAGGTTATGCGTTCAAGATAACAAAACATCCAATTGACAGATACTATGATATTAGAGTAAACAAGAACGGTTCAGTGATAGCTGCAACAATCTTATACATTGTTTTCTTCGGAGTATACATGTTATACCAGACAGGTAAAGGATTTATTTACCAGTATTCAAAAGTAGAAGACATGGATATGGGAGCGGTTATCGTAGGTTTCTTTGCAATATTAATTTTATTTATTATTTGTAACTATCTTGTAACATCAATTACAGATGGTGATGGTACATTTAGACAGGTTTACTTAATACCTGCATACGGATTAATACCTGCAATGATATCAATGGTAGCAACAGTTATTATGTCATACGTATTAACATACAACGAATCATTTATCTTAACAGTTATTATGATAATTGGTGTATGTTGGAGTATTGCTCTTATATTTGAAGGTCTTTCAACAGTTCATGATTATGACTTTAAACATACAGTAGTAAGTTTGATAATCACAGTAGTATTCATGCTTATTGCAGCAATCGTTGTTTTAGTAGTTATTATTATGTGGGAACAGTTAAAAGATTTCTTAGTAACAGTAGGAAAGGAGATTATAAGAAATGTTACAGGCAGCTAAACATAAAAAGATTAAAATTACAGCACTTGTGGTATGTCTCTTATGCGTCCTTTCACTTAGCGCTGCAGTAGCAGCTGCGTTCTTGAATACAAATAGAGATACAAGACCTGCACCTAACAAGGTAACATCAAATATGAAAGTAACAAACGCATATCAGTTACTTTGTAAGAAAGGTAATTATGAATATTATTTCAGAGATGACCGCGATATTATCTTAGTTAGAAACACAAAGACAAAATATGTTTGGAAAACAGGTGTAGATGTTGCACTTCCTAAAGAAATTGAAGAAGCTTTAGATGTTGTAACAAGTGCAAAAGAAGATAAAGATCCTTCAGAAATCAAAGATTACGCTGAGGAAAAAGGAATGACAGTTGCGCAGGTTAAAGAACTTGCCAACACACCAAAGGATTCATCATTTACTAATGACCAGTATGCAGCATTTGCAAACTCAATTGTTACAGTTGAGTATTATACAGGTTCAGGTAAGAGTATGAAGACTACAAGAGTTTCATCAGCAGCAGCTAGTGAGAATGATGGAAAATCAGGACTTAGTGAAGTTGATAAAGAAAAGGGAGAATACAAATTAGAATGTGTATTCAAACTTGGTGATGATGATTTAGGTATGAATGTATATATTACATTCGGTGATGATGGAAATATCAAATACGATATACCATATAAAGAACTTACAGGTTCAGGCATCAAGAAAATTGCTAACGTAATCATTACACCGTTCTTAGGAACAAGTGGTGGTGCTACATTAGCATATGATGAAGAAGAAGCTGACTGGGTTAAGTTACAGGGAAAAGAATTAACACCTGGTTATGCATTAATACCTGACGGAAGTGGAGCTTTAGTAAGATTCGCAACAAACAATACAAAGTTCAGTGAATATCAGGGTAAGATTTATGGAACAGATCCATCAACAAACTTAACATATTATGCAACAAGCGATGACGTTGTTCCTGTACAGGAACCAACAATGCCGGTATTCGGTATTTCACATGGTGATGGAACACAGGCAGCATTTGTTGCTTACGCTGATAAGGGTGATGAATACATGAGCATAAATGCAGTCCCTTCAACAACAGCAGAAGGTGAAGTAAGATATACATACGCTTACCCAACATTTAAGTTCAATTCAGAATATTATCAGGTAACAAACCAGAAGGGTGATTCTTACAGAAAGACACAGGATACACCAAACAAGGTTGATATTTCAATGACATATCAGTTCTTAAGTGGCGATGGAAGTGATGGAACACCATCAGCAGATTACGCAGGTATGGCTCAGGCATACAGACAGCACTTAATTGATAATGGAACATTGAAAGAAAGAACAACAGAAGGTTCAAACCTTCCAATTAGAGTTGACTTCTTAATGTCAGATTCAAAGAAAGGTGTATTCTCAACACAGCAGGTAACAGTAACAACTGCTGATGATGTAAGAAACATCTTAAACAAGTTAACAAAAGATGGAGTTGAAAATATTAATACAGGTTTAATCGGATGGCAAAGCGGTGGAGAAACATTATCAAAGCCAAACAGCACAAGTTTTTCAAGTGCCGTAGGAAGTGAAAGTAAGTTCACTTCATTAATATCTGATTTTGCTAAGAAGAATATTGATATTTCATTCTCAAGAGAGTTTACAACAATTAATGAAGATATGGTAAGTTACTACAGCAACTCTGCTAAGCACTTAAATACAAAATACCTTCAGGTTGATAAAACAGATATTTTACCAAAGAATGCTCCTGTAACAGAATTTGGTTATGCACTTCCTAAGAAGACAGCACAGTGGATGGATGACTTATATGAAGACTTAGGAGAATACAGCAAGTCATTTACAATTGACGGAGCATCAAATGTATTAGTTAGTACATACAGTAGTGATGGTGTAGAAACAACAGTAAGTGATGCAATTAAGTTATATCAGAATTCATTACAGAAAATGAAGAAGAATGGTACAACACTTAACTTAGTAGCACCAAACAAATACTTATGGAAATACACAGACAGATACTTACAGTCACCTGTAGGAACATCACAGTATGTATACGAAACAGATACAGTTCCATTTTTACAGATGGTACTTAACGGTACAATGGAAGTATATGCACCATATGCAAACTTCTCATTCTACTCAACAACAGACCAGTTAAGAATGATTGACTACAATATTTGTCCTTCATTTGTATTAACACAGGAACCATCATATCTTTTAGCATCAACAACTTCATCAGACTACTATTCAACAGAGTTTGAACAGTATGAGCAACTTGTAAAAGATATTTACAACAAAGTCAACACACCATTATCTAAGGTTATTGGATATAAGTGGTCAGGCCGTAAGGTAGTAAGTGACGGTGTTATCGTTAATACATACAAGAAAGACGGAGATACAAAGAGTGTAGTAATTAACTATACAAAGGATAAAGTTACTGTAGGAAATACAGAAGTAGCTGCACAGAGTGCAGAAGTAATTGAAGGAGGTGTTAAATAATGGCTGAAGAAAAGAAGACAACAGAAGTAAAAACAACTCCTAAAAAAGACAAGCCAAAAAAGGCTAAGAAAATGCGTACATACCAGCAGAGACAGGACAGAACAGGTTATATGTTTATGGCTCCTTGGATTGTAGGTTTTGCATTATTTACATTGTTCCCATTTGTATTTACTATTTATTTAAGTTTTACAAATGTAAAGAGAACAATCAGAGGATACGAAATTGAATGGACAGGTGTAGGAAACTACGTTAAGGCGTTCATTGGAAACAGTGAATTTACACCTGCGTTAATTAAGTATTTACAGATGATTATACCTTACACATTTATTGTAGTAGTATTATCATTTATTATCGCTTACCTTTTAAATAAGATTAAAGTAGGTAAGGGTGTTTTAAGAACAATTTATTTCTTACCTGTTATTATCATGTCTGGTCCGGTTATGACACAGATTATGGAAGTGCAGGGGGCCGCAGGACAGGCAGCAGCTCAGGCTACTGCATCAGCCACGGCGCCAGAAACAACCAATGCATATTTAAATATATTTATTATGCAGATTATAGACAGCTATTCACCGGCACTTGGAAATGCCCTAGCAGGTGTATTTGATCAGTTATCAATTATACTTTGGTTTACAGGTATTCCAATTGTATTATTTATCAATGGTTTACAGAAAATCAACCCAAGTGTTTACGAAGCAGCAAAGATTGACTCAGCCAATGCTTGGCAGATTATGTGGAAGATAACAATTCCAATGTTAAAACAGATTGGACTTATTATTACAGTCTTCACAGTAATACAGCTTGGTATGTTCAGCTCAATTAACCCATTATATGAGTTAATTCAGGAAAAGACAGGTGAAACAGGTTCAGGTCTTGGATATGCCGCAACTTACGCATGGATATACGCGTTAGTGGTACTCTTACTTGTTGGATTTGTGTTCTTACTATTTAGAGATAAGAAACCAAAAGATATCAAGGCAAGACAGAAGCAGGAAAAGAAATTAAAGAAGCTGGAAAAACAGCAGAAGAGAAGATTAAATTCTCAGAAGAGACATCAGGCAAAGGAGGCAAAGTTATATGGCAAATAAAAATAACAGTGCAAAGAAGATTGATTTGTCATCAGTTAAGAAAATCAACTTTGCCAAATTAAAGAGATTAAAAGCTGTAAACATTATTTCAAAATTTGCAATTTACTTTGTATTAATTTGTATTGGATTCATTTTCTTAGAGCCAATCTTTGAAATGATTTCCAAATCAATTATGACAACAAAGGACTTAATTGATCCATCAATTACATGGATTGCAAAACATGCAACATTAGATAACTTTAAAAATGCTATTGGAACACTTGATATTCCAACATCAATTTTAAACTCAATTTGGTACTCAGCATTACTTGCTGTTGCTCAGACATTTGTATCAGCAACAACAGGTTTCGCATTATCAAGATACACATTTAGAGGAAGAAACTTCTGGTTTGTAATGTTAATTATTGCATTCATTCTTCCTGTACCACTTTTAACAGTACCAAGAATTATGATGTTCAGCACTGCTGAAAGCATTTTAGGATTTAAATTAATTAACACAGTTGTTCCACAGTTCTTATTAGCATTATTAGGACAGGGAACATACTCAACAATGTTGGTATTGATATTCTACAATTTCTTTAACATGATACCAAAGTCACTTGATGAAGCGGCAATGATCGATGGTGCCGGTTCATTAAAAGTTTTCTATCATGTAGCAATTAGATTATCAATTTCAACAATCTTAGTTGTATTCTTATTCTCATTCGTATTTAACTGGAATGAAACATATACAACTAACATACTGACAGGTGATGCTTTAGAGTTATTACCGGGAAGATTATCATTATTTGATAACGGTTCAACTTCAAATGCCGTAAGTGAGTTAAACGAAGCCATCAAGATGGCAGCTACACTTATAGCAATTGCACCATTGTTAGTATTGTACGCATGCGTACAGAGACAGTTCATTGAAGGTATCGAAAATACAGGTATCACAGGTGAATAAAACATTTTAGAACAGGTGCGTAAAGCATCTGTTCTAACAGATGAAAGTGAGAGGGCAAAATATGAATAAGATGTTAAAGAAAATCATATCTGTTGCATTAGCAATGGCTATGGTTGTTACTACAGTTTATGTAGGAAATCCAACAACAGCACAGGCAAAAGTAACAATCAAGTCTAAGAAGACAGTTACTTTAATCGCAGGAAACAGCAGCAAAATTAAAGTTAAACAAAAAGGTGCTAAGTTTACATCAAGCAATAAGAAAATTGCTACAGTTTCAAAAAAAGGAAAAATCAAGGCTAAAAAGCCTGGTACTTGCAAAATTACAGTAAAAGTAAAGAAAAGCAAGAAGAAAGTAACTGTTAAGGTTACACCTGGCGCAACATCAATTGAGTACGCAAAGAACACAGCAAATAATGGTATTTCATTAGAGTGGACTGGTGTAAGCGGTGCAACAGGCTACCAGATTTACTATTCAACAAATGCAAACAGTGGCTTTAAAGTAACAACAGTTGGAAAAGTTACAAGAACAACAGTTAATGGTTTAACAGCAGGTTCAACTTACTACTTCAAGATTAAACCTATTGCAAAAGTAAGTGGTAAGACTTATGTATGTTCAAAGTTCTCAAACGTAGTATCAGACAAAGTTCGTAAGATGGTTTGGAATGATGAATTTAGTGGAACAACAATTGATTCAACAAAATGGACTACAGAAGGCGCAACTGGTGCAGGTGGCTATGGTAATAGGGAACTACAGAACTATCAGCCGGAATATGCAGAAGTAAAAGATGGAAATCTTGTTATTAAGCCACAGTTCGAAACAAAAAAAGGAACTAAGAATATTATAAAAAGTAGCTATTATTCAACAAAACTTTGGACTAAAGGATTATATTCATTTACATATGGTAAGGTAGAATTCAGAGCTAAGTTACCGAAAGGACAGGGAACATGGGCTGCATGTTGGATGTTAGGTAATGATAGTAATTATGGTACATGGCCAAACTGTGGTGAAATTGATGTTTTAGAAACAATGAGTGAAGCATCAAAGACAGTTATTCCACAGTCAATCCATAATACAAAGTTCAATGGTATGCCAACAAGTTCTGGAAATAAGTATAAACATACAACAGTTGCAACAGCTACAAGTGCATATCACACATACGGAATTATCTGGAATGCAAAGGAAGTTACATTTACAATTGATGGTAAGGTAACATGGTCATATAACCCATCAAGATATGTGGCTACAGGAAATGCTTGGGCTAACAGTAGTATTTGGCCATTTAACAAGCCATTCCACTTAATTATTAACTGTGCTATTGGTGGTGTTCTTGGTGGAACAGTAGGAACAGATTACTGGACAAAAGTAGGCACAAAGACTTACCCGGACGGCGGAGTTAATGATGTATATCAGGATAAGATGTACGTTGATTATGTAAGAGTATATCAGTAAAAATAAAGTAACAAGGAGGCTTTAAGCCTCCCTTGTTGCGAAACTTTCCAAGTAGATTAGGAGGATTATTGTATGGTTACAATAAAAGACGTTGCCAGAGAAGCGGGAGTGGCAATATCAACAGTTTCAAATGTGTTTAATAACGCAGATATCGTTAGTGAAGAGACAAAACAAAAAGTATTAGATGCAGTAGAAAAACTTCATTACATACCAAATATGAATGCAAAGTTATTAAAGTCTAATAGAAAAAATACAATAGGCCTCTTTTTAACAAGTTTACAAGGTGATTTCTATAAGGTATTAACACAGGCAATTCATTTACAGTGTAAATTAAATAATTACATGTTAAATATTTATATAAGTAATGACAACTCACCAGATGAAATATACAGAATGATTATTGCATCAGGTGTTGCAGGCGCAATTATTTACCATGAAGACTTAACAGGTGATTATGTAAAAAGAATTGCAACAGTAAATATCCCTATGGTATTTATTGACAGAGATAGCAAAGGTAAGAACATTTCAGGTGTTTTAGTTGATGACAAATTAGGCGCATCAATGGCAATTGATTACTTATTAAAATTAGGACATAAGAGAGTCGGTTACATGCACGGAAATGATACGGGAGATGACAGGCATCGTTATCAGGGATATGTTGAAATTATGCAGAAGCATAATCTCCCAATTGATGAAGACATTGTTTTAAGAGGTTACTACGAAGAGAGCCTGGCATACAGCGAGATGCGCTCTATGCTATCAAGTGGAATAAAGATTCCTGATGCAATGTTTTGTGCCAATGACGAAATGGCTTGGGGTTGCATAAAAGCGCTACAGGATGTGGGAATTAAGGTTCCTGAACAGGTAAGCGTAATAGGATACGATGACAGCACAATTAGTGGATATTATGGCGTTCCACTTACAACAGTACACAGCCCAATTACAGAAATGGGTAGTGCAAGCGCAAATGAATTATTCAGATTATTAAACGATGATGGTGACAAGAGCGGTACAGTTACAAAACTTTCACCAAAGATGGTTTACAGAAGTTCATGCGGAAAACGCAAATAAAAAGGAGATTATTATGGAGAATTATAGACTTGAAGGTAAGACATTTGTTATAGATGATTATGACAGATTGCCAGCTTTTTCAAGCTTTTTACCTGGTCTTGCAGGTGTAAAGGGTATTCCAATGTGGACGTTCTACACAAACAGAGGACAGGGAATGAACAGTTTTGGTATTGATAACAAGGGCAATGCCATTATGGAATTTAATTCAGCTAATACAGCTTTTGAAAACACAACAGTAAAGGGTTTTAGAACATTCTTAAAAATTGACGGCGAATATTATGAACCATTTTTCAAATATGAAAAAGAAGCAAAACGTCAGATTAGAATGAATAAAAATAGTTTCAAGATTATTGAAACAAATGAAAAATACGGTATTGAAGTAACAGTTAATTACTTCATTCTTCCAAACGAAAGTATTGGAGCATTAGTTAGACAGGTTTCAGTGAAGAACATTTCTGATTCTGCAAAAGATATTGAAGTTATTGACGGACTTCCAAAGATTATTACATACGGAATCTCAAATGGTGAATTCAAGGAAATGTCAAACTTATTTAAGAGTTGGGCATACATTAAGAACATTGATAACAAGGTTCCATACTACACACTTAGAGCATCAACAAAGGATTCAGCAGAAGTTTCAGATGTTGAAGGTGGTTACTACTATCTTACAATTAAAGATGGAGAATTACAGGATGTAATCTACGATGTGGATACAGTATTCGGATATGATCTTTCATTAATGACACCTGTAAGATTTATCGAAGGTGGAATTGATAACGTAAAAGCAAAAGAACAGTGTTTCGCAAACAAAGTTCCTTGCGGATTTACAGCATTCCATGAAACAGTAGCTGCAAACCAAGCAATCACATTTGATACAATGATGGGATTTGCAGGTTCAGAAGAACAGATTAATTCAAAGGTTTCTACATTTACAAAGCCTGGCTATATTGCAGACAAGTTTGTAGAAGCAGAAGAATTAGCAGATAGCTTCACATCTGACATTAAGACACATACATCTGCCGGAAAATTTGATCAGTACATTGAACAGTGTTACTTAGATAACTTCTTAAGAGGTGGTTATCCATATGTTCTTAACAAAGATGGTAATAAGTCTATAATACATTTATTTAGTAGAAAACATGGAGATCCGGAAAGAGATTACAACTTCTTCTCTATTGCTGCTGAATATTATTCACAGGGTAACGGAAACTTCAGAGATGTTTCTCAGAATAGAAGAAATGATGTATTCTTCAATAAAGATGTTGGAGAATTCAATGTTAAAACTTTCTTCAGTTTAGTACAGGCTGATGGTTACAACCCATTAGAAGTACGTCCAAGTTTATTTAACGTAATTGAAGGAAAAGAAGACGAAGTTAATGCTTATGTAAAAGAAAACATTGACGGAGATGCAACAGCCATTGAAAAAATTGTTGCAGGTAAGTTTACACCGGGACAGATTTCAAACACAATTGCAAAACTTGGTTTAAAAGTAAAAATTGATGATGGTGATTTCATTGCAGAAATCTTAAATGATTGTGACCAGAACATTGAAGCCGGATTTGGTGAAGGTTACTGGAGCGATCACTGGGATTACAACATGGATTTAGTAGATAACTACTTAAGCGTATTCCCTGATAAGATTAACGAATTATTATTCGAAGACAAAACATACAAGTTCTATGACAGCGTTGCATACGTTGTACCAAGAGATGAAAAGTATGTTATTAATAAAAAAGGTGACGTACGTCAGTACGGTATGGAAGTTGAAGATGAAGAAAAACTTGCACGTCCTGGATTTAACAAGTGGGCAACTAACTGGTTAAAGACAAAAGACGAAAAGATTTATGAAACATCTTTAGCTGTTAAGATGGTTATTTTAGCACTTAGCAAATTCGCTCAGCTTGACGTTGACGGAATCGGTGTTGAAATGGAAGGTGGAAAGCCGGGCTGGAATGATGCCATGAACGGTCTTCCTGGATTATTCGGTTCAGGTACACCTGAAACATTTGAATTAAAGAGATTAGTAAACTTCATCATTAACAACTTTGATGGAGAAGGCGAAGTTACAATGCCTGCTGAGATTGCAAAATACTTAGATGATGTTAAGGCAGCACTTGACGAATACAACAACGGAACAATTAATGACTTCCAGTATTGGGATAAGGTTGCAACAATCAGAGAAGCTTACAGAGAAACAATTAAACTTTACTTAAGCGGTGAAGAAACAGTTGTATCAAAAGCTCACATTGTTGAAGTATTCAAGGCATTCGAAGCTAAGATTGAAAAAGGTATTGCAAAGGCTGTTGAAATGGGTAACGGACTTGTGCCAACATACATTACACATGAAGCAGTTGACTTTGAACCTGTTGTAGACGAAAATGGAGAACCTGTAATTAGTCATTACGGACTTCAGAAGGCAAAGGTTAAGAAATTTAAGGCAGTTGCTTTACCATACTTCCTTGAAGGACCTGCCCGTATGATGGGTTACGAAGATGTAGATACAGCAAGAGACATGTACAACAAAGTTAAGAACACAGGTCTTTATGATGAGAAACTTGCTATGTACAAGACTTCAGCATCAATTGAAGAATGTTCAATGGAAAATGGACGTTGTCGTGCATTTACTCCAGGATGGCAGGAAAGAGAAAACGTATTCTTACACATGGAATACAAATATCTCTTAGCTATGATTAAAGCAGGTCTATATGATGAATATTATGAAACAATTAAGGGAGCACTTATTCCATTCTTAGATCCAAATATGTATGGTAGAAGTACACTTGAAAATTCATCATTTATTGCATCAAGCGTAAATCCAAATGAAGATGTTCATGGTAGAGGATTTGTTGCAAGACTTTCAGGTTCAACAACAGAAATGATTTCTATGTGGATTCAGATGATGATGGGTGGCAAGGTATTTACTTATGAAGATGGTAAGCTTGCACTTAACTTTGATCCAAAGCTTGCAAACTGGTTATTTGATGAAGGAAAAGTTACATTCAGACTTCTTTCAACATGTGACGTAACATACATTAATAATACAGGAAAGAACACTTATGGCGCTGATGCTGCTAAGGTTTCAAAGGTTGAAATCAACGGTGAAACAGTAGCAACAGAAGGTAAGATTGTTGGCGAAATGGCAGAAGCTGTTCGTGATGGCAAGATTAATGCTATAAATGTTTACTTTGAATAAATCATTTAAAATGCTATAAATTTTTATAGAGCAAATGGTGGGGATGAGAATCTTTAGGGTTCTCATCCAACACACATTTGAAAAAGATATAAACTCTATAAGGTTCACAGCATTTTTTCTTTATAAAAGCTTGAAACGTTTTAATTTTTGGAAAGATTATAAAAGAAAGTAAATAAAAGAATTGAAATTATATCTTTTAGATGACCTAATACAAGTTCCTGCTAATTATATTTAAGAGCAAATAAAGGTATATAAAATAAATATGTAACAATTGTAGTTTTTCCAAAAACTAAAAATATAATATAAAATATAAAAAGAAAATTTTCTAAAAATAATAAGCAAAAAAGACAATCTGCAAAGATGCACACTAAAACAACTATCTGCAAAATACAGAGTAAAGACAACAACATGCAAAAATGCAGTTTCAAACAACTATTTGAAAACTATTGAACAAAATCAATTTAAAATAAAAAGGAGAAAGGATTAGATTTTATGAGCGATTTAAAGTATTTGGACAAAAAAGGAACATTTACATTAGATGATCCTGATTTAACAAGTTACATGTACTTCCCACTTGCTAACGAAGCAGGTATGATGAGTGCAATCACACCGGATTTAGGAGGCGACATTAAGCTTGACCAAAACACATTTTTACTTGAACCGGTAAGTAGCGAAAACTTACACAACAACAAGTCTTCAAGAAACTTCTGGGTTTATGTTGAAGGAAAGGGAGCTTGGTCTGTAACAGGCCGTTCAAGCAAACAGCAGGCAAAACTTTTTGAGGATGACAAGGAAGACGTAAAACTTACAGCAGGTATTATGTGGCATCAGGTAGAAAGACAGTCACAGGAAATGGGCTTAAAAGCTGTAATGACAAGTTTTGTACCTGAAACAGAAGAAAAAGTAGAACTTACAAAGTTTGAAATTACAAACACATCTGATAAGGCACAGACAATTACATCAACAGTTGCAATACCAATGTATGCCCGTTCGGCGTCAAACATCAGAGATCACAGACACGTAACATCATTGCTTCATAGAACTTTTACAGTAAAAAACGGAATAATGATTTATCCAACTCTTACATTTGATGAAAGAGGACACAACAAAAACAAGATTTTCTATGGCGCATTAGCAAAAGAAGAAGTTAACGGAGAAATGGTTTCACCTGTAAGTTTTTGCCCTGTAACAGAAGAGTTTATCGGGCGTGGAGGAAACTTCGAAAATCCATATTACGTTGTAAAAAATCAGCCATTACCATATAAGGCAGGCGAAGAAGTAGATGGATACGAAACAGTGGCTGCAATAAGATTTGCTGACTGTACATTAGAGCCGGGCGAAACAAGAACTTATATTGTAGCTTTAGGCTATGGTGAATCAGAAGCAGAAATCACAGAATTAAGCAAGAAATATTTAATAAAGAAGCATTTTGACAAATATTTAGAAGAAACAAAAGAATTCTGGCAGGAAAAAATCAACGTAAGTTATAATTCTGCTGATTCAGATTTCGATAACTGGATGCACTGGGTTAATTTCCAGCCAATGCTTAGAAGAATTTACGGTTGCTCATTTTTACCACACCATGATTACGGAAAAGGTGGTAGAGGCTGGAGAGATTTATGGCAGGATTGTCTTGCACTCCTTATTATGGAGCCTGAAAAAGTTAGAGAAATGTTAATAGACAACTTTGGCGGAGTAAGATTTGACGGTACAAATGCAACTATCATCGGTTCAAAACAGGGTGAGTTCATAGCAGACAGAAACAACATTGTAAGAGTTTGGATGGACCATGGTGCCTGGCCATATCTTACAACAAGATTATATATGCAGCAGACAGGGGACATTGAATTCCTTACAGAAGCCAATACATATTTTAAGGACGCACAGATTTGTCGTGGTGAAAAACGCGATGACCGTTGGAATGACACAAGAGGAAATAAGCAGATGACCGAAGACGCACTTCCATACGAAGGAACTGTTTTAGAACATCTACTTATTCAGCACTTAACATCATTCTACGATGTTGGCGAGCATAATCATATAAGACTTCGCGGAGCAGACTGGAACGACGGTCTTGACATGGCGGAAGAGCGTGGAGAAAGCGTTGCTTTTACAGCTCTTTACGGCGGTAACTTGAAGAATCTTGCTCAGGATATTAAGGATTACAGTGACAAAACAGGAAAAGATACAGTAAGCATAGCAAAAGAAATTTTGGTGCTCTTAGAAGCAGATAGTAGCGTTTATGATAGCATTGGCGAAAAGAATGCTTTACTTGAAAAATACTGTGATGAAGTTGGTCACATTATTTCAGGAGAAAAAACAGAAGTTAAGTGCGACTGGTTAGCCGATAAATTAACAGAAATGTCAAACTGGATTACAGACCACATTAGAAACACAGAATGGACTTCTGACAAGGAAGGAAATTCATGGTTCAACGGTTACTATGACAACAGCGGAAAAGCTGTAGAAGGTGACTTTGAAAGTGGAGTAAGAATGATGCTTACAGGTCAGGTATTTACAGTAATGTCAGGTGTTGCCACAGACGAACAGGTAGCAGAAATCGCAAAAGCTGCTGACAAATATCTTTACGATGAAGCAATTGGCGGTTACAGACTTAACACTGATTTTAAGGAAGTAAAAACAGATATGGGTAGATTATTTGGATTTGCTTTTGGTCACAAAGAAAACGGTGCAGTATTCTCACACATGGCTGTTATGTATGCAAATGCATTATATAGCAGAGGTTTTGCAAAAGAAGGTTACAAAGTAATCAACACATTGTACAAGCATTGCGCAGATTACCACAAGAGTAACATTTATCCTGGTGTGCCTGAATATGTAAATCAGAGAGGACAGGGAATGTACCATTACTTAACAGGTGCAGCAAGCTGGTTACTTCTTACAGTATTAAATGAAATGTACGGAATTAAAGGTGAACTTGGTGCCTTGAAACTTGCTCCAAAGCTTTTAGCTGAACAGTTCTCAAACGGAATGGCAAGTGCCACATGTATGTTCAGAGGTGCAAACATTACAGTAACATACCAGAATCCATTTGGTTTAGAAGCAGGAGAATACACAGTAAAAGAAATCTACATTGACGGTGATTTATACGGAAACACAGACACAATTGCAAAAGAAGATGTAGACAAACTTGGCGATAAGAGCCAAATCACAGCAATTTTAGGCTAAAAAATTCAATACTTCCGGCTGTGAAAAACATATTAACGAAAGCACGCTCCCGCTGCGTTCCGCTCGTAGTGGTTCTACAAAGCCTACTACGCTGCCTTTGTGAACCAACGGCTCCACAGCACTTTCTTATAATAATGTTTTTCACAGCCGGAAATATACAATTACCTAAGAATTGCAAGGATATTAGAAATGTATTGATACAGAAGGAGAAAATAAATGTTTGATTGGGGCAGAGCAATTTGCTATTCAGGATATAGAGAAGGACAAAGTCCAAAAACCTGTACATATCCAACATACGACCAGATTGTTGAGGATTTAAAAATTTTAGATGAAATGGGATTTAAGTATATTAGAATGTACGATCCAATTAGCTATGCAGAAATGACATGCCAGGTAATCCGCGACTTAGGTCTTGATATGCAGGTAATGTTAGGACCAGATTTAATATCAGAGGTAAATAATCCAGGTTGTCCATGGTTAAAAGAAACTTACACAGATGAGGAACTTGTTAATAGAGCAAAAAGAAATGATAATAACATTGAAAAATTAATTGAAATTGCTAATAACTACTCTGATGTTATTAACGCTGTTTCAGTTGGAAACGAAAATACACCAAAATGGGGTGCTAACAATGTGCCTGTAGAACGTTTAATTGAATTTGCAGACAGATTAAGAGAAGGAACAGGCAAGCCTGTAACTTTTAACGAAGGTGCTTTCGAGTGGGTGGAACTTGAAGAACTTGCTAAACATCTTGATATTATTAGCGTTCATTCATACCCATTATGGTACGGAAACACTGTGGAGGAAGCTTTGGAAGTAAATAAAACCTGGTACAATAAAATCAAGGAAATGTATCCTGACAAATTTGTGTTATTTTCAGAAGTAGGCTGGGCTACAGATTGCGCTGATTTTAAGCAGATGAAAGAAGGTCAGGCAAACGAGGAGAACCAGAAGAAATATTATGATGCGTTTTGGAACTGGACAGATAGGGAACAGATAATTGCCTATATGTTTGAAGCTTTTGACGAGCCATGGAAGGGTGGCAACAGACCAAATGAAGCTGAAAAGAACTGGGGGATATACAGAGTAGACAGAACTCCAAAACTTATGCTTAATTAATTTATAAAAAGGGATTACATACATAAATTAATTGGAATGAAAAAATGAATAAAAGTGTTTTTATTGTGAAAAACTACCAAAAAGAAGTGACTATTATCCTGATGGTCACTTCTTTTTTGCAAATTCCCCCTATTAATTAATAGGAATCAATGCTATAATCGTAAAGTATCATTTGCCAAAAAATGTATAAAAATGGGCTAAAAATACGAAAATGACAAATGAAAACATTTAACAAAGAGGAGGGAAAACACATGTTAAAAAAAGCAGGTAAGAAATTTTTATCTGTGGTACTTGCAACAGCAATGGTAGTAAGCAGTATAACTGTTTACGGTGCAAGTGTTAAAGTACCGGAAGACAGAGTGCTAACATCTGTAAAAGAATACAGTATAGCACCTGGTATTAAGGAGAAACACATTACAACAGTAGATAAGGATGGAAATAATCAGGTTCAGGCCTATATGGCAGAAGTAGATTTGAAAACATCTAGTATTGGAATGATGGCTGGTTATAAGAACTATGATAAGACTGGTAAATGGGGCATGCAGACAGTTCGAGATCAGGCAAAAGCAGCAGAAAAAGCAACAGGAAAAACAATCGTAGCAGCAATTAATGGTGACTATTTTGATATGGGAACAGGTCAGCCATGGGGTTCATTAGTTATGGGTGGAGATATTGTTCAGACTCAGAATGGTTATCCATACTTTGCAATAATGAAAGATGGAACAGCTGATTGTAGAGAAGCATATGAACCTTTAGATGATGTAGTTGAAGCTATCGGTTCACCATTCTTTCTTGTAAAAGATGGAAAAGCTTTAGAAGAATTAGCAGCGGATCCTTATGCAATGCCAAGATGTGCAGTAGGTATTAAGGCAGACGGTTCAGTTATCATATATGAAGCGGATGGTAGACAGGCACCAAAGTCATGTGGACAGCCAATTTATGAAACTGCAAAACAAATGGAAGCTATGGGGTGTGTTGAAGCATTATATTTAGATGGTGGTGGTTCAGCAACATTTGCATCAAGAACAGAAGGAACAGATTCATTAGAAGTAAAGAATAGCCCATCTGATGGAACAGAAAGAAAAGTTTCTTCATCATTATTCATTTATTCAGATGCAAAGGCAAATGGTGAATTTGATCATGCAACAATCTCACCTTTAGAGGAAGTATATACACCAGGTTCAACTGTACAGTTTGAAGCAAAAGGTGTTGACAGTGCAGGTAGCAAGGCAGATTTACCTAAAGATGCAACTTTTGTATTAAAAGATGATAGCTTTGGCACAATTGATGGAACAACAGGTCAATTTGTTTCTAATGGAACAGAAGGAACTGTAGAAGTACAGTTAAAGTCAGGAGATAAAGTTGTTGGTAGCACAACAATTGAAGTAAGAAAACCTGACAGCATTACATTCGTAAATGATGAAGTAAACCTTGGTTTTGAAGAAGAAACAGATTTAGGTTTAACTGTTAAGTGGAATAACAGACAGGTTAATTATGTAGATGGTGATTTTATTTGGACAACTGAAAATGTAACAGATGCTAACAAACAGCCTAGTGATTTATCAATTGGTACATTTAAGGATAATAAATTTACATCATCAGACGGAAATACTTTATATGGAACTATCAGATGTAAGTACAAAGATAGCGACATCCAGGCAACAATTAATGTTGTTGTAGGATTACAGCCAACAGTTGTATATGACTTTGAAGACCATACAATGGAAGATGGAACAGTAATTCCTGCAGCAGACTGGTATTCAACAGCAGCAGACAAGACAGAACCAAATGCCGGATTTAAGACAATGAATTATGGCAGAGGTGGTAACGAGTCTACAGAAGTTGTTGATATTGCAAGTGGTGAGCCTGTAAGATTTGGTAATCATTCGCTTAAATTAAACTATGACTTCTCACAGTGTGGAGCTGTTACAGAAGGTGCATGCGTAGGTCTTGAAAATCCATCAGGAGACATACCTGGAACACCAACAGGAATTGGTATGTATGTATATGCACCGGAAGGAATACCAAACTTCTGGTTGAGAATTCAGCTATATGATGCTAACGGAACAGTTCTTAACTTGAACTTTACAGAAGAAGCAAATTTGGATGAACATAAACTTGGTGGTTTCGATTGGACAGGTTGGAAATATGTAGAAGCCAGTTTAAAGGATTATCAGGCACCATACAAATTCCTTGGAAACAACATGATTAGACTTATGTTCGTAAACGGAACAGGTATGGGTAAATATGACAAGGATGGAAACGAAGTTCAGCCAAGTGACCGTAAGGGAGCAATCTATATTGACAACATTCAGTTCGTATATGGAGCAAATACTGATGATACAGACAACCCAAGTATTGATACAATTTCAGCCAACGGAACTGAATTAAATGATGATGCAGTGCTTGACACAAACAATGTAACATTCACAGCAAGAGCATCAGACTTACAAAACAAATACACATCAGGTGTAGATTTTACAACAGCAAACGTATGGTTAGATGGTGTTAATCTTACAAATGGCGGTAGTATGCATACTGACGAAAGTAAGGATGAAATCTCATTAAATAACCAGAAACTTGCAAACGGAAAGCATACTATCAAATTCTCTGTCAGAGATAAGTTCGGTAACGAAGCGTCAAAGACAAAGACTTTTGAAGTGAAAAATAAAGATGACAATACAGTTACAATTAATGCTACTTCACAGGGAGAAGCAAATATTGGTGACGAGGCGAACATCGACTTTACAGCAAGTGATGCAAGTAAAGTTAATGAATTAACAGCAACAGTTAAATTAGCAAAAGGTTATTCTGATTATTCAGTAAGTTATGCTGAAGGCTTTGAACAGGCAAAAGAACCTGAATATAACAAAGCAAACAATCAGGTAACAATCTATGCTAAGAAAAAAGCAAGTGAAACAAGTAATCAGATTGCAACCTATGCAGATACAGCAAACGAAGACTCAAATAAGATTGCAACATTATCTGTAAAGATTCCATTAGATGTAAGCGCTGGAAGCAAATTCTCATATTCAATTCCTAGCGCAACATATAAGATTGCAGCAGGTGACGGTGAAGAAACATATACATTTGTTCAGGATACAGAATATACAGATATTGGAGATTACTACACAATTTCTTTCAGTGACTTAATTGAAGGAATGGACATTACAATGTCAGTTAAAGACAGCAAGACAGGCAAGAGAGTGAAAGGTGTATCTGTTTATAAGGAGGATGGTGAACTTCTTGGAAAGACAGATTTAAGAGGAAATATTACAACATCTAAGTTTCAGGAAGCACAGGCAATTTCAGTTTATGCTCAGGATGACAATGGACATCGTTCATTTATTACAAAGGCACAGACATACGCTACAGCCGGTAATGAAGATGGTACACCAACATTTGTTAAGGTTAATGCTGTCAAAGATTCAACATCTATGAAGAATATCACTTGGGTTTCAAAACCGGGCGTAAGTGAAGACACACCTGTTGTTTTATACGCAAAGAAGAGTGATTATGAAAAAGATGGAGACGCTGCATTCAAGAAGGTTGAAGGCAAGTGCAAACTTACATCTCTTTCTGGATATTCAGATGTAAAAGAAAATAGAATTATCTATGCTAACTCAGCAGAAATTAGCAATTTAGATGCTGATACAACTTACGTATACAAAGTTGGAGACGGAGATTTATGGTCTAAGGAATATGAGTTTACAACTGCTTACAAGAATGAAGATACTAAGTTCTTCTTAGTTGGTGATACACAGGCAGAAGATACAACAATTATTTCTAAGATTACAGATATGATTTCAAAAGAACATTATGATTTTGGTGTTCAGACAGGTGACTTTGTAGATGATCCTACAAAGTACAATTACTGGGATAATATTTTAACAGCCTTTGACGGTGATGTATTTAAGGGTGTTGATATGATTCATGTAACAGGAAACCACGAATTAGCAGGTGATCCTGATTCAACAATTGCAAAGAATATGTTCAATATTGAAAGTGAACATCACTACTCAGTAACTTATGGAAATGTATACGTTGCAGTTATTGGATACACAGCTTCAAAGAACCAGACAATTGAAGATGCAAAATGGTTAGTTGAAGATGCAGCAAAGAGCAATGAAAAATGGAAAGTTGTTGTGTCACATCAGCCACCTTATGGAACAAATGAAACAACACATGACTGCGAAAACGTACATAAGTATATTTCAGAAGCATGTGACCAAGCAGGTATTGATTTTATGTTCTCAGGACATGATCATGCTTATGCAAGAACAAATCCATTAAAGGCAGGCACAAGAGACACAGAAAACGGAACAGTATATTATGTATGTGGTTCAACAGGTGAAAAATCATACCCTGCAACAAATGTAAGAGGTTATGATTTCGCTAAATTTGGAAACACAGACTACGACGGAATTTATTTCTCAGTTGATGCAAATGCATCAGAATTTAAAGTTGATGTATATGATCAGGATGGAAATTTATTAGACACATATACAAAGTCAAAAGGCGAATGTGCAAATGGAATCCATGATTATGTATATCAGGGAGATGGACATTTAATATGTAAGAAGTGTGATGGCTCAAGAAAAGTTGACGGTTACACAGGTATTGCAACTAATAAGGACAATGGCCTTCCAATGTTCTTTGCAAATGGAAATCTTGATAAGAACAGATGGGAAACAAATGACAATGACAACTACTATGTAGGAGAAGACGGAGTAGCAGTTACAGGCAAGAATACAATTGACGGAAAAGAATATACTTTTGATGAAAATGGTAAGTTTGTAAGAGGCTCATTTGTTGAAGAAGTTGTTAAGGATAAGAAAGGCAAAGATGTTACTATTACAAGATACTACACAGCAGGCGGTAGCTATGCATTAATGTGGCAGGAAATTGACGGAAATCTCTATTACTTCCAAAACAGCGGTAAAGAAATGGGTCGTATGTTATCAGGCGGTCAGTGGATTATCACAACAAGAGGTAAGAATACAAAGAGAACTTACACATTTGCTAAAGACGGTAAGCTTACAGTAGGTGCTTTTGAAGATGAACTTGATTCAGATGGAAATGTTAAGGGTACAAGATATTACTGGGGTGATAATTATGTAACAGGTGAAGTAGAAATTAAGGGCAAGAAGTACAAGTTTGATGAAAACGGCTACATGGTAAAAGAGCCTGAAACTACAACTGATACAACAACAGAAAAGCCGACTACACCGGCAACTACAACACAGAAACCAACAACACAGAAGCCAACAACTGAAGTTACAACACAGAAACCAACAACTGTAGTTACAACACAGAAACCAACAACTAAGAAGCCAACAACTGTAGTTACAACACAGAAACTTGGTAAGGCAAGTGTTGCTAAGAAATCAGCTAAGAGAGTTTCTAAGAAGAAAATCTCATTAATGGTTAAGAAGGTTAATAAGGCTAATGGATATCAGGTAAGAGTTTACAAAACAAAGAAAAATGCTAATAACAACAAGAAAGCGTTAGTAACTTGTACAAAGAAAGTTGTAAAAGCTAATAAGAACGCGATAACAATTAAAGTAACTTCTAAGAAGTTTAAGAATAAGAAAACTTTATATGCAAGAGTAAGAGCATTTAGAAAAGTTGGTAAGAATACATCTTATGGAAAATGGTCAAAACCTGTTAAGATTAAAAACAAATAAGAATAGGAGCAGATAATGTACAGAAAAATAGTTAAGAAAATTATTTCTTGTACAACAGTTTGCACTTTGATTTTAGGTATGAGCAGTGTCAATTTCGACACTGCTTATGCTGAAAATGGGAGTGGATCCGATGTTAGTACAGTAGCTGAAAAAAATACTGAAGACACAAAAGAAAATTTGGCAGGAAACACATCAACAGACGATTACGATGTGACAAAAAGTGGTTTGCCTGTTGTATACATTAACACAGAAGGCAATGCAGAAATTGCATCTAAGGAAGACTACATTGATGCTAATTTAAAAATTCAGGATGCAGGAACAGATGGAACAGACGGAAAAGTAGAATATGATGGGGTTACAAAAGTAAAAGGTCATGGAAATTCTACATGGAGATGGTTCCCCAAAAAAGCATATAAATTAAAATTAGATAAGAAAACAAGCCTATTTGGAATGGGCAAAAATAAACATTGGTTATTACTTGCCAATTATATAGATGAAACTCAGATGAGAAATGCGCTTTCATCAAAGATAGGTAAAACATTTGGTGTAACAGCCATGGATACTGTTTGGGTTGAGGTGGTTATTAATGGAAAAAAACTTGGAACTTACCAATTATGTGAACAGGTAAAAATATCAAAAGACAGAGCAGATACTTATGACTGGGAAGACACTGCAGGAACAATTGCAGAAAAAATCGCCAAGAAAAATAATTTGTCTAGTAAGGAAGAAAAGGCACTTTCAACACAAATGGAAGAAGACCTTAACTGGATGACAACTAAAACAGTTACATACAATAACGTTACATACAATATCGATGACTACTATGAAATTCCAAACGCTAATGGTGGATTCTTAATGGAAATTGACAACAATGCTGATGAGGCATCCTTGTTTTATACAGACAAGAAACAGTGTGTTATGTTTAAAAATCCGGAATTTATTAAAACAAACGAAACTGTCTTTAATAGCATTAAGACATATATGCAGAATTTTGAAAATGCCACATATAGCACAGACGGTTGTATTGACATAGACGGTGTAAAAACATCTTATACACAGTTATGTAATTTCGATTCTCTTGTAGCTTTTTGGTTTGCTTCTGAAATTCAGGTAAATGAATTTGGCGGAAGAAGTACATACGTTACAAAGGAAATAGATGGCGGTTTAACTTTTGGTCCTATTTGGGATTATGATTTCAGTTCAGGCTCTGTTGCACCTTTCGGAGCACAGGGAATTGAACGTTGGACTGCAAAGGATAGAACATGGTTCTCACAGTATGTAAAAGATCCTTACTTTGTTATAAAAGCAAGAGAACTTTATATGAAAAATAGAGATTTCTTAAATAATATTTATGCTGATGGAGGCTTACTTGACGGCTGGCATGACACATTAAAAACATCAGCGACACATAATGAAAGTATGTGGTTCTATTCAAAAGGTTTTGAAGGAGATTTTGCAACTTTAAAACAGTGGATGAAGAAGAGACTTACATGGATTAATGAACAGTTTGGAACAGACGCCTCAGCAATGAAATCATTTGGTGCACCTGTAAGCAAGGATATAACTGTTTCAATGACAGAAAATAATGGCACAAATAGCAACTATGGAAGCGGAGTTGCTAACACTTCAGGAGCAAATGACTCTGGAAGTGATATTAATGAAACAAGCAAAGTTGTAACAAACAGCGACAACGCATTTCATGTAAGCACCAATACAGATAAGGTTACATTGAAGTTTAAGTCAGATAACAAGGCTGATACTTCATTTAACTACTACATTAACGGAAAATACATTGATAATGTAAAATCTGAGAACAATGAAGTAGTAATAACAATTCCTGCAGAATTATTAACTAATAAAGATTCAAAGAACGTCGTTACAGTATGGGCAAAGGATGCAAATGGTAACCTTACAAGAATGAACTATGCTACTGTAAACTTTACAGATAAGCAAAGTCATACAGTAACATTCGAGGATGAAAGAGGAATTGAAACAACAGAAGTTTTAGATGGCGACACTGTTTACATGGACTATCCAAAATCAGATTCAGCTAATAGAATTTTTGTAGGCTGGACTGATGGAACAACAACTTATGACAAAGAATCACGCGTAGTTGTAAAAGAAGACATTGAACTAACACCTGTCTGGGAACAGTGTGCAGATGGAGGTTTGGAACATACATGGAAAGAAGAAGTACCTGAAGGTGATGACTTTGAATGTAGTACATGTGGAAAAACTAAATTAGACAAAAACACATACAAGGACATAACAAAGATTTACTGTAATTTAAGCTTAAGATACTCTAATAGTTATACAGGTGGAGAAACAATACCAACAATTGATGTATACTATGATAATAAGAAATTAACAAAAGATGTTGATTATACAATCTCATTTAGAAATGACGTCAATGTAGGTTACGCTACATACACAATTAAGGGTATTAAGAAAAATGGCTTCAAAGGAACAGCGGAAATGTCATACAGAATAATACCAAGAGCCATTTATGCGTGTGTTTCTTATAATATTTTTGGGACTTATGAATATACAGGAAAGCCAATAGAGGCTAAGAATTATTCTGTAAGATTAATTAACAATGAACTAAACTATAATTGCCTATTAACTGAAGGAGTAGACTACACAGTAACATATCAAAATAATGTTGAAGTAGGTGAAGGAAAAGCTATCCTTACAGGATTTGGTAACTTTAATAATACAAAGAATGTAAAAATGACTATAATCCCGGCAAAGGTAAAAGCTTTTGCAGGCAAAGCAAACGGCAAAAATGTAACATTGTCATGGAATAAGTCAGAAGAAGTAAATGGCTACAATGTTTACAGAAGAACAACTTCTACAGAAGAATGGACAAAAATCGCTGATGTGAAAGATACATCTTATGTAGATTCAGATATAAAAGAAGGCAAAACATATAGTTATGCAATTGAAGGCTACACTGCAAAAGACGACAAAATTTATGTAGGTAAGAAGGTTGAAATTGAAGTTAAGAATACTCAGAAAATAACAACTGAACCATCAACAACATGTAAAAAGCCTACAACAACAACTAAACCATCAACAACATGTAAAAAGCCTACAACATCAAAGAACACAAGCAAACTTGCTAGGACAAAGCTTATAACTACAAGTAAAAAGAATAATTCTAAAAAGATTAGTATAAGTTTCAAAAAGGTTAAGGGAGCAAAGAAATATACAGTACAGATTTCTGCAACAAAGAATTTTAAAAAAGTTCTTGTTAAGAAAACAGTGAAGAAAACAAAAGTTTCAATAACAAGCTCAAAAGTTAAAAAGAAAAAGGTATTGTATGTAAGAGTAAAAGCTGTAGGCGCAGCTAAATGGTCCAAGCCAAAGAAAGTTAGAATTAAAAAATAAATACTTATTTTACTAAAATAAAAAATCAAACTGCAATATATTTGTCCGAGGAAGAAAACTAGATGTATTGTCAGTTTGATTTTTTTGTGCTATTTGCAATATAGTGAGTGACTTTTAGCTTTGTTATGTAATAAAAATTAATAAAAAAAATGTTTTTTATACCAAGAATATAAAAAATATACAGTGAATAGTGCAATTTGCGTAAAAATAATAATAAAAAATATACATAATACACAAAAATTCGTCTCGAACCGTTACAAGGGGAAAAATTGTTTTATATAAAATTGACACTTTAAAAAAAAATGGTATACTTAAACGGAGCCAAAAATTGGCAACATAAGATTGAATGAAAATATTATAGGAAGATTCAATCGGGTATGTTTTTTTACAATGAAAGGAGAAATAGAGATGAAAAAACAGCTTAAAAAAGCGCTCGCCGTTGTTTGTGCAGTTGCAATGGTAGTAGCAGGAATTACAGTAGTTCCAAACAGTGTAAAAGCTGACACAACAGGAGTAGAAGCACCAGCAGAACAGTTAAAAGAAATTGGTGGAGATGCAGCAGCAACTTGGTTCTATGATGAAGCAAAGACAACAGGAATTAAAGAAGTTGTAAATATTCAGAAACCAGGTTTCGCTAAAGAAAGCGGTGTTTATGTAACAGTACCAGCAGGAATTTCAAAGGTTACTGTAAATGGTAATGATGATGCAGCTTTAACAGCAATCCAGGGAGCTGGAGTTGTAGTATATTTAACATCATTAACAAAAGAATACAACACAGTTGTAATTACATACGCTAATGGAGAAGGAACAGTTGTAATTAAGAATGTTAATGGAACAAAAGATACAACAGACGTAACACAGCCAGATGCATCATCAGCAGACGTTTCACAGCCAGATGCATCATCAGCAGATGTAACTTCACCAGATGCATCATCAGCAGACGTAACATCAGCAGACGTAACTTCAGCAGACGTAACATCAGCAGACGTAACATCAGCAGATGTAACATCAGCAGACGTAACTTCAGCAGACGTAACTTCAGCAGACGTAACATCAGCAGATGTAACATCAGCAGACTCAACATCAACAGATGTAACTACAACACCAAAGGCTACAACAGCTAAGCCAACAACAGCTAAGCCAACAACAGCTAAGCCAAAGGCAACAACAAAGAAAGCTTCACTTAAGCAGACAAAGGTTACTAAGAAAGTAACAAAGAAACTTAGCTCAAAGAAAGTTAAATTAACATTCAAGAAAGTTAAGGGTGCTAAGAAGTACACAGTACAGGTATCAACAAGCAAGAAGTTTAAGAAAGTTCTTTACAAGAAGACAGTTAAGAAGACAAAAGTTACTCTTTCAAGCAAGAAATTAAAGAACAAGAAGAAATTATATGTAAGAGTAAAAGCTGTAGGCGCTAAGAAATGGTCAAAGGTTGTTAAAATTAAAGTAAAGAAATAATTAAAATTACATATTTTAATCTAACAGAGTCCCTTATGAACTGTGATGGTTCGTAAGGGGCTTTTTGTGTGCCAAAAGATTAATTTGTTGTGTGTGAGTGTTTGGTAAATATGAAAAATAGTAACCCTTTGCAAAGTATATGAGTTCGTTAATTTCAGAACTAATAAAAATGATTTTTATATAAAAAGACACCTTAATAAAAAATAGGCTACTAATTTTGAAAAAATGAATCTGCTAGAATAAAAGCAGACTGTGATGAAAGACGCATCGAATCTAATACAATTTTATTTTTTGAAAGGAGTAGAATATGAGAAAACAATTTAAGAAAGGTGTTGCTATTTTAAGTGCAGTTTCTATGGTGGCAGCAGGTATATCATATGTACCACAGAATGTAAAAGCTGACGCGCCGGCGATAGCAGTTCAGGATAGCGAAGAAGGAGTGGATTATTCAAGCCTTACATACACAAAGGCAGAACCAATTGGTGGTGGAGAGTTCCCAGAACTTTATTATTCAGTTATAACAAATGAACTTCATGCAAATGTAGGTTATCTTGATGCAGGAGCAACATTCCAGTTTGCTTATTCAGCAGACAATAAGCAGGAGGATACAAAGATTACAGTAAATGGCGTTGAAACTGAACCAGGTGCTGGGGTTGTATCAATGTATACTCAGGGCTTAACAAAGTTGAATCCGAAAGCAATGGAAGATAATGCTTATACACATGTTGTTATTACAAGCACAACAGGTAAGCTTGAAATTGTGTTTAGGAAAGGTACTCCAGCAAGTTCTGGTACAACAACAACTACAACAACAGAACCAACAAGTTCTGACACAACAACAACTACAACAACAGAACCAGCAAGTTCTGACACAACAACAACTACAACAACTACAACTACTACTACAGAAGCACCTGAAGTTACAACACCTGCAAAGGTACTTGGTTTAACATATGCAGGAAATGAAAATTTACCATTTTATTTTGCATGGCAAAGTGTAGCAGGAGCTAATGGTTACAATGTATATTTAGATGGACAACTTATCACTAAAGTAGACGGTGTAACATACGAATTTAGTAAAGACTTATTTGCAGAAGCTCGTGAATATACAATTGCAGTAGCTGCTGTAAATGAAGCGGGAGAAGGCACCAAAACTGAATATAAATATACTGTAAAATCTAAAGAACCTGATTCAACAAAGAATGAAGAGACAACTTCAACAAAGAATGAAGAGACAGATTCAACAAAAAATGAAGAGTCAAATTCATCATCATCAACAGAAGAAGATGTAAAAGTACCTGTTGCAGTTGCAGGATTAGCATATACAGGAACAGAAGAAGCATCATTCAAATTCTCATGGGAGGCATCAGAAGGTGCTGAATCATATAATGTATACTTAAATGATATATTTGTTGAATCAACTATAGCACCTGAATATAGCTTTAACAGTGCATTATTTGAAAAAGCAGGCACATACACAATTTCAGTTGAAGCTGTAAATAAAGCAGGTAAGAGTGATAAGAAATCAATTGAATATGTTGTAAAAGAACCAGCTTCAAGTGAATCAACAGATGAATCAAAGGATCCACAGCCAAGCTCAACAGATGAATCAAAAGATCCACAACAGAGTTCAACAGATGAATCAAAAGACGATAATACAGAAGTTACAATGCCAAGTGATTATACAGCATTTGAGAATAACGCAGATTTCGGATATAAGTTTGTAAGTGCACCTGAAGCTGCAAAAGCAGAGGTTAAAACAGACCAGGGAGAAAACTTATTTATTGCCTTTAACGCAGTAGAAGGATTTTTACCTGATTACACAGGATTAAAAGTTAATGGAACAGACAGGGATGTTTCTAAGGGAACAGGAATTACACTTCCAAAATCTTTATTAACAAAGAAAGTAAATGAAGTAGTAATCTTAGACAAAGATGGAAAAGAAATTGTAATTAATATATTCAATGTAAAAGGCGAAGAAAAAAATCCGGTAACTAAACCTGAGGAATCAAAGACAAGTGGAACAGATGAATCAAAGACAACTTCAACAAAGAACGAAGAGACAGATTCAACAAAAAATGAAGAGTCAAATTCATCATCCTCAACAGAAGAAGATGTAAAAGTACCTGTTGCAGTTGCAGGATTAGCATATACAGGAACAGAAGAAGCATCATTCAAATTCTCATGGGATGCATCAGAAGGAGCTGAATCATATAATGTATACTTAAATGATACATTTGTTGAATCAACTATAGCACCTGAATATAGCTTTGACAGTGCATTATTTAAAAAAGCAGGCACATACACAATTTCAGTTGAAGCTGTAAATAAAGCAGGTAAGAGTGATAAGACATCAATTGAATATGTTGTAAAAGAACCAGCTTCAAGTGAATCAACAGATGAATCAAAAGACGATAACACAAAAGTTACAATGCCAAGTGATTATGATGCAATTGAAAACAATGCAGACTTTGGTTTCAAATTTGCAAAAGCACCAGCAGGCGCAAAGGCAATCACAAGTACAGATCAGGGAGATAAGTTATATATTGCATTTGAAGCAACAGAAGGTTTCTTACCTGATTATACAGAAGTAAAAGTAAACGGCACAAGCGTAGATGTTTCAAAGGGAACAGGAATTAGAATTCCAAAATCTTTATTAACAAAGAAAGTAAATGAAGTTATTATTTTAGACAAAGATGGAAAAGAAGTAGTTCTTAACGTATTTAACGTAAATGGAGAAGGAGAAATTCCAACGAGTCCAAGTGTAACTGAACCAGACGTATCATCAGCAGACGTAACATCAGCAGATGTAACTTCACCAGATGCATCATCAGCAGATGTAACAACACCGGATTTGACAAAACCAGATGTAACTACAACATCAACAGAAAAGGTAACAGAAACATCAACTAAAGAAGATGTTGAAACAACACCAGATAGCGGAAAAGATGAATCAACAGCTAAGCCAACAGTTGAGCCTACAACACCAAAGGCTACAACAGCTAAGCCAACAGTTAAGCCAACAACAAAGAAAGCTTCACTTAAGCGAACAAAGATTACTAAGAAAGTAACAAAGAAACTCAGCTCAAAGAAAGTTAAATTAACATTCAAGAAAGTTAAGGGTGCTAAGAAGTACACAGTACAGGTATCAACAAACAAGAAGTTTAAGAAAGTTCTTTACAAGAAGACAGTTAAGAAAACAAAAGTTACTCTTTCAAGCAAGAAACTTAAAGGTAAGAAGAAATTGTACGTTAGAGTAAAAGCAGTTGGTGCTAAGAAGTGGTCAAAGGCTGTAAAAATTAAAGTTAAATAAATAAGTTTTTCAGATTATTAAAATAATAATGATAAGGGCTATGTACAGTATAATAAAGTATATAGTCCTTATTTTGGTGTAATAAGAAATTATTTTAGAATTTCTATCGCACATAAGATATTTCATTGTTGATGTATACTCACATGAAAACACTTTTTAAAAAAAACACACCTTTACTAAAAAATGATACCCTTAAACACAACAAAAAGTTTGATAAAATCTACATAGTTTTTGTAAAACTAAAATTAGGAAATTTTGAAAGGAGTTACAAATGAAGAAAGGATTCAAAAAAATTATGGCATACTTTTGTGCCATAGCATTAATTGTTACAAGTGTAACAGTGTACAATAACAAGTCAGTTTCAGCATATGAAGATTCTGAGTACACAGCTTTAACAGATGGTAAGGGCGCTGCAGTTGGCGACTGGTCAGAATTGTTTGCGGGAACATGGGATAATCTTGCAGGTAAAATGAGTTATGCAGGAAGCAAGTTAGATGACTTAAGCTTAAAGATTGATGAGTCATGTGGTAAGCCTGGTACTTGGCATTTACAGGCTAAGACAAAATTGACAGGACTTACAGCAGGAAAGACATATGATATTAAAACAAAATTAAATTCATCTATGGCAGGAATTTTATATGAAAAAACTGATGTTACAAACGTAGTAAATTCAAACATTGAAATTAAAGCAGGTGAGAACGAAACTACACTTCAGTTTAAGGCAACAGGAGAAACAGAAACTTTAGTATTTGAACTTAGTGGTATGCCAACAGGTTGTGTAATTGATTTTAAGGGTATTACAACAACAGAAGCAACTGAGATTGTTACAACAACAGAACAGCAGCCGGAAGAAGATGGCTATTATGCTTCTATCAAAGGTCAGTGGACATTAACATCACCTTGGAGTGCTTTTTCATCAGGGAGCATTAAATATAAAGGAACAGCAGACAACAATTCAGCAACAGTAGATATTAAATTCGCTGAATATGGTGGTGGAGATTGGCAGACACAGCTTCGTGTTCTTGGCTCAACAAATGTAGTTGGTTCTTTAGAAGCAGGAAAAGATTACAAGGTAAAAGTAGATTACACAGCTTCAAAAGCTTTTGACGGTTTAGTAAAAATTGGAGAAAAAGTAGAAAATGTAAAATTCGCGGAAGGTACAAATTCACTTGAAATATCATATAAGGCTGAAACAGAAAGACCTGATATTTATTTAAATTTAGGATACGCTCCAGCAGATGAAGAATTAAATATTAAGTTGACATTAGTGAAGGTTGAAGATATACAGCCAACAGTTGATCCAACATCAAACAATGTGACATCAGCAGATGTAACACAGCCAGATGCAACATCAGCAGACGTAACACAGCCAGACGCAACATCAGCAGACGTAACATCACCGGATGCAACATCAGCAGACGTAACACAGCCGGATGCAACATCAGCAGACGTAACATCACCGGATGCAACATCAGCAGATGTAACTACAACTCCAAAGGCTACAACACCAAAGGCTACAACAGCAAAACCAACAACAGCAAAACCAACAACAGCAAAGCCAACAACAAAGAAGGCTTCACTTAAGAAAACAAAGATTACTAAGAAAATAACAAAGAAACTTAGCTCAAAGAAAGTTAAATTAACATTCAAGAAAGTTAAGGGTGCTAAGAAGTACACAGTACAGGTATCAACAAGCAAGAAGTTTAAGAAAGTTCTTTACAAGAAGACAGTTAAGAAGACAAAAGTTACTCTTTCAAGCAAGAAACTTAAAGGCAAGAAGAAATTATACGTTAGAGTAAAAGCAGTTGGTGCTAAGAAGTGGTCAAAGGTTGTTAAAATTAAAGTAAAGAAATAATTTGATATTATAACTAAAAAAATAATATGAAAATTTAATAGAGGAGGGCAGTGGAATAAACTGCTCTCCTTTCCTTTTAGAGTCAATTGTGACTTGTGGTTTCTATTGTAGAATGGTAGAATTGTTTTTATAAAAAGAGAGCGTTTGTAGGAGAATATTATGAGAAAGACAATAGCAGGTTTTTGTACAGTTTGTATGTTGGGGCTAACCTTATCAGTTGCGGCAGCACAAACTCCGGGAAATGGCTATGATGACGGGAATACATTTACTAATCCATGGGGTACATTGTTTAGTACAACAACGGCGAAAGAAAGTAAAACAACTAGAAAAGAAACAACAACAGAAACAGTGACAGAATCAGGAATAACAACTGAAAAAGGAACGGGAACAGGAACAACAACGGAAGCAACAACATCAGATAATACATCGGATTCAGCAGGTATCACTACAGAAGAAAAAAATACAGGTGACAATGCCACGGGAAGTGATGACAACACAAGTCAGACTAATATGACAAATAATAACGCAACAGATGAAGGTATAACATCTTCAGGTCAGAATAATGGTGGCAGTATAAGTGAGAATATAACAAATGTAAGTTCATTAGATGACCATGTAACAGAAACTAAGACAATGGTTACTGACGAGAGTGTTACAACAGAACCGTTACATACAATAATAACAGCAAGTACGACAGACAAAATCACAAAAACAACTAAAAAGGTAAGTGTGAAGTCTACCAAAGTAAAAAAAGCAACTAAGAAGAAAAACTCAAAAAAGGTTTATTTGAAGTTTAAGAAAGTTAGCAGTGCACAAAAGTACCAGATTCAGATTTCAGTAAACAAAAAGTTCAAAAAGAAAATAATTAACAAAAAAGTAAACAGTAAGAAAATAAGCAAAAAAATAAATGGCAAGGTAAATAGTAAAACAACAAATAGCAAAAAAATAATTAGTAAAATAGCAAATAGCAAAAACTCAAAAACAGTAAAATTTGTATTAAAAAATAAGAAGCTCAAGAACTCGAAAAAACTCTATGTTAGAATTAGAGCTATTAAGGTAGTAAAAAATAGAAAATATTATAGCAAGTGGAGCAAGCCTAAGAAAATAAAGATAGTGAGAAAGTAAAGGAGAGAACATGAAAGAATTTTCAAAGAAATTTTTAATATACATATTGACGCTTACATTGTTGGTGGGCACATTCACATATGTTACTACAGGTGGTGTAAGAGCAACAGACAATTTTGACGGCGACGTTATGGATAATCCATGGGGTGCATTGTTTAGTACAACAACGGCGAAAGAAAGTAAAACAACTAGAAAAGAAACAACAACAGAAACAGTAACAGAATCAGGAACAACAACTGAAAAAGGAACGGGAACAGGAACAACAACGGAAGCAACAACATCAGATAATACATCGGATTCAGCAGGTATCACTACAGAAGAAAAAAATACAGGTGACAATGCCACGGGAAGTGATGACAACACAAGTCAAACTAATACGACAAATAATAACGCAACAGAAACTAAGACAATGGTTACTGACGAGAGTGTTACAACAGAACCGTTACATACAATAATAACAGCAAGTACGACAGACAAAATCACAAAAACAACTAAAAAGGTAAGTGTGAAGTCTACCAAAGTAAAAAAAGCAACTAAGAAGAAAAACTCAAAAAAGGTTTATTTGAAGTTTAAGAAAGTTAGCAGTGCACAAAAGTACCAGATTCAGATTTCAGTAAACAAAAAGTTCAAAAAGAAAATAATTAACAAAAAAGTAAACAGTAAGAAAATAAGCAAAAACTCAAAAACAGTAAAATTTGTATTAAAAAATAAGAAGCTCAAGAACTCGAAAAAACTCTATGTTAGAATTAGAGCTATTAAGGTAGTAAAAAATAGAAAATATTATAGCAAGTGGAGCAAGCCTAAGAAAATAAAGATAGTGAGAAAGTAAAGGAGAGAACATGAAAGAATTTTCAAAGAAATTTTTTATATACATATTGACGCTTACATTGTTGGTGGGCACATTCACATGTGTTATTACAGGTAGTGTAAGAGCAGCAGACAATTTTGACGGAGACGTTATAGAGAATCCATGGAAACAGCCTGATGACAACAATAAACCAGGAGATATAACCATTGATGATCCGGGCGTTGCTGCAATAACAATAAAAAAGAAAGATTTAAAAATTTCCATTAAGTCTGCGACAAAGAAGAAAAAATCTAAGACAGCGAAGATTGTTCTTTCAAATAGCAAAGTAAAAAAGAGTATAAGAAAAAATGTTGAATATCAAATCAGATATTCAATAAAGAAATCTATGAAAAAATGTAAAACAAAAACTTACAAAACAACAAAGATAAAATTAAAAAAAATGAAAGCAGGGAAAAAATATTACATCAAGGCAAGAGCTTTTGTTAAAGGTTCCAACGGAAAGAAGATTTATGGAGCTTGGACGAAAGCGAAGAGAATTAAATTGAAATAATTATTATGAGTCGTAGTAAAAAAACATACTTTTTCTTATTAATTTAAGCGGGGAATGCGTTACGTGAAGATAAGTGTCACGTAGCGCATTTTCTGTTTTATTATGAAAAAAACATAAAAACGAATAAAAATATTTTTATTGAAAAATCGTTGACTGTAAAAAATACATAAAGAAATTGTATGAAAATCTATTAAATAAAGGGTTTGTGGAATAGAAAAAAGTAAAAACAACTAAAAACTCGAAAAAACGTTTTTTTGCTTGTTTTAAGGGTGATTTAAAAGATATAATTTAAGGGTGCAAGATTATTTAAGGGAGGAATTAAGATGTCAAAAGTATTGAAAAAAATCACAGCTATAATGCTCACTTTAGCTATGGTTGTAACAATTTGTCCACAGGGCAAGTTAATCAGTATCAAGGCTGCAGACGCAGAAGATAATACACCATACAATCTTTCAAATGGTAGACCGGCTTATGCTAGTTCACAAACCGGAAGTGGTTCTGCGGCAGAACTTGCAGTCGACAACGATGAAAGCACACGTTGGCAGGCTAAGCAGGACGACACAAATGAATGGTTATATGTTGACCTTGGAAAAGAGGCAGATATAGACCACATTTATTTACGTTGGGAAGCAGCGTATGCAAAGCATTATCAGATCCAGATTTCAAATAATGAAGATGACTGGACAACAATTTATGAGAAAGGAAACAAGCCGGGAGCTTTTGTAAATATGGCTTTCTCATATGAAGTAAACAAGTTTAATACAGAAAAAAATCTATATGAAGTAAGTGCAAAATGGACACCTGTTGAAAATGCTGTATACAGTGTTTACGAAGGTGACAAGATAGTACAGGCACCTGACAATTTTAAATTTGATAAAATTGGTCAGGATGGCGGAAATCTTGGTTTGACAGAAGGCACACATGAACTTGAGGTTAGAGCTTACAATAAAGATAACCCAGAACAACTTGTAGGTAGTGCAAAATGTACAGTAGAAGTTAAGGCAGACGGCAAAGGTAATAATGGTGTAGAAATTGACGAAACTGCAAAACTTAAACAGACAATTTCAAAAGAAGAATTAAGTAGTACAAAGGCAAGATATGTTAGAGTTCGTACAACAGAAAGAGCTACAGCTTATGGTAGTTCATTATACGAATTCCAGGTATGGGGTACAGGTGGTTCAGCAAAGAGACCTGTAAACTATGGCGAAAATCTTGCATTAAATAAAACAGTAACATGTTCAGGTACAAGAGATGAATGGTGGATGAAGGATGATCAGGGAAATATTAAGCCTGATGCTTACAATAATGTTAAGCCTGAAAACGCAGTCGACGGAAATACTTCAACTTCATTTACATCATATCAGGGAGATAACCAGTGGTTGACAGTTGACTTGGGACAGGCATATACAGTAGGAAGAATTGCTGTAGATTGGACTTCTGACGCCGGTAAGATTTATGATGTATTAGTTTCAAGTGATAACAAAACATGGACAACTGTTCATCGTGTACTTAAGGGATATGCTAACGCTACAGATAATTTCACTTTATATCAGACAGGTGTAAGATATGTAAAAGTATTAGGTTACACAAAAGTAGAAAGTGGTAGTGGTATTGGTATTAAAGAACTATCAGTATATCAATATAAGGAAGGGGATAGCAAAGAAAATGAAACTATTCCAGATCTTCCAACAAGACAGATTTTAAGAGCAGGAAGTGGTTCATACGTTTCAGGAGAAATGTACAACGAAAAGAACAAACTTCCAACTTTCGTAAATGAAAAGAACATTAAGACACCTATCGATTCAAACAGCTGGTGGTCATCAGCAATGGTACAGACATTTAGTAACTTACTTTGCGCGACACCACTTAAAGCATCATTCTCTAAGAAAGGGCTTGGAGTTTTACTTGCAACAGCAGGTTGGGTTCCAGAAAGAACTGAAACAACATTAGGTACTGACCAGAGTACAGAAACATCAAGAGATTTTTATTTGGTACCTGAAACACTTGAAACAACATCTGCATACGACAGAGTTGAAAATTACGGTGATTATTCTGTTGAATTAGGTCTTATGGATGAAGATGGTCTTAAGATGAAATCAACAGTTGTTAAAGGTTCACCATATATCTTCAATGAATTCAATAAGGATACTGTTGTATACTTAAGCGGTGAATCTATTACAGAATTCTTTAATGGAAAAGGCGAACAGATATTAGCTAAAAAAGGTGATACTGTTGTAACAGACCATATTGGATTCAAAACATTTGATGATGAAAACACAAAGGCAGTTAATGAGGGTACATACTACGAATTAAATGTTCCTGAAGGAACAGAATTCAAGGTTATGATTGCAGGTGGAAATTATAAGATTAAGATTACATTCCCATCAGCAGACCAGAATTATTTATCATTAGCAGGTATGAACAGTAAAGATGATATCGAAACTTACTATCAGCATGGATATGCTTTTGTAACAGATACATTAGTAACTTATTCATATAACAAAGATAATTCAAAGATTATTACAAATTACAAAGCAACTACAAAGTTAATGAGAGAAGGTTTCTCAAATGTAACGATGCATTGCTTATTCCCACATCAGTGGAAACATAGCGCAGATGTTGAGGGCGATAAGACTTTCACAACATATCCTTCAATCAGAGGTGATATGAAGTCAATCTGGGCTAATGAATATTCAACAACACAGCAGTTCTCAGGTTTATTACCTACATTCGCAAAATCAAACAGCAAGATGTTTGATAGCAATGAAATGAAAGATTACTTAAATCAGGTAGTAGCATCAAAGATGGATACAGCTCCTGTATCAGATGCTTACTGGGAAGGTAAAAACGTTCACCCACTTGCAATCAGTGTTCTTATGGCTGATCAGTTAGGTGAAACAGAAATTAAAGAAAAATTGTTATCAAAATTAAAGAGCATCATGGAAGACTGGTTCAACTATGATGGTGGGGATGATAGATGTTACTTTATCTACAATAAGGATTGGGGAACATTATATTATCCAGACAGTTCTTTCGGTGCTAACGCAGCTATCTGTGACCACCACTTTACATATGGGTATTTTATGTTTGGTGCAACAGTATTAGCAACATACGACAAAGAATTTTACAATGATTATAAAGATATGATTGAACTTATGGTTAGGGACTATGCAGATTCTGAAGAACCTGAAGATGATGGAAATATGTTCTGTAAGTTCAGATCATTTGACCAGTATTCAGGACATTCTTGGGCTGGTGGATATGCTGACAGCGATTCAGGTAATAACCAGGAATCGGCTTCAGAAGCATTATTCAGTTGGGTTGGTATGTACCTTTGGGGGGAAGCAACTCAGCAACAGAAGTGGATTGATGCAGGTGCATACGGATTCACAACAGAAATGGATGCGGTAGAACAGTATTGGTTCGATTATGATGAAACAAACTGGTTAGGAGATCATCCTGACAGAGATGCTGATAAAGTATATGATTATCCATTCCAGGGAACAGGACAGATTTACGGTGCATCAATGGGTTATGGTACGTATTTTGGTGGAGAACCATTATATGTATACGGAATTCAGTGGTTGCCAATTTCTGAGTACCTTACAAACTATGGTATGAATCAGGAAAAATGTAAAAAAGTATACCAGGGATTATGGGATGATACAAATTATGCCATTGAAATCGAAAGAAAGTTACATGAAAAATATGTAGCAGAAGGTAAGACAGAGGATGCCGCATGGCATAACCCTGATACTTATGCAACACCTGATACAGGTTGGCAGCATATTACATGGCCATTCTTATCACAGACAGATGCAACAAGTGCATATAACTTGTTTGAAAAGAATGTAAGTAAGGTTCAGGTAGAAGATAGAGCAAATACACTTTGGTTTGTTTCAGCAATGGACGAAATTGGTCATAGAACAAATGACTATATGGTAGTTGGTAATATTCAGGGTTCTGTTTATGTAAAAGATGGAAAATACACAGCAGAAGTTTGGAACCCAACATCAGGAAGAAAAGTAGTACAGATTAAGAAGGCAGATGGAACATTAGTTGGTAAAGCAAGAATTGAAGCAAACTCAACTGTAAGCTTTAAGATTGATACAGAAAATTACTTCGCATACAAACAGGTTAAGAAACCTACAATTACAGCAACAGCTCTTAAAGATGGTGTTGTAACAGATGATGTAAACGGAACAACAGAATTTTCTGATACACAGTTAGTAGAAATTTCAGCAGAAGAAGGCGCAACAATCTACTATACAACAGATGGTTCAGCTCCAACAAAAGACTCAAAGAAATATACAGGTAAGATTTTAGTATCAAGTGATACAACAATTAAGGCAGTTGCAGTTGAAGATGGATGTATTGATTCATCTTATGCAGCAGCAGTATTGAAGATTGATGGAGATACAGTTCAGGGTAGCGATAACTTGTCAATTGAAGCAACAGCAACAGCTTCTTCAGAAGATGGTGCAAATGTTGCCGCAAATGCAATTGATGGAAATGGTAGCACAAGATGGAAATCAAAAGATAATGATGATGAATATCTTCAGCTTAATTTAGGTTCTACAAAAGTTATTAACCAGGCTGTTATTACATGGGAAGCAGCATACGCTGAAAAATATGAAATTCAGGTTTCTCTTGATGGAAAAGAATGGACAACAGTTGCAACACAAAGCGGTAAAGTCGGCACAGTTACAACTAACTTCCCAGCAACAAAAGCTAAGTATGTAAGGATGAAGGGTCTTGCAAGAGGTACAGCTTACGGATATTCAATTTTTGAATTTGAAGTATACGGTGCCGTGAAAGCAACATCACCTGTAATTTCACCGGTTAGTGGTGTATATGATGGAAAACAGAAGGTAACATTATCAACTGTAGTTAAGGGTGCAGAAATCAAGTACACAACAGATGGTACTACACCTACAGAAGATTCTCCAACATACACAGCTCCATTTGAAGTTGATGGAACTACAATTGTTAAAGCTGTTACATATAGAAAAGGAATGATTTTATCAGATACAACAGAATCAGATATTATTATTAGTGGAACAGTTACAATTAATAGAAAAGAAGCAAGAATTGCAAGTGACAGATCAGTTCAGCTTTCAGCAATATCAAATGAAAAAGTAACATGGTCAAGTAGCAATACAAAAGTTGCAACAGTAGATCAGACAGGACTTGTATCAGGTAAAGGTGTTGGTGAAACTACTATTTATGCAACATTGCCTGGAGGAAGCAAGGCAGAATGTAAGGTAATTGTAACAAAACCTATACATGTTAAGTCTATTAGCATTCCTGAAACCTTTGAAATGAAGAACAAGTCTTCAGAAACATTGGAATTAACAATTAATCCTGAAAATACAACTGATGAAATAACTCCTGAATGGAGCTCATCAAATGACAAGGTAGCCGTAGTTAATGAAAATGGTACAGTAACAGCCAAAGGTGAAGGTGAGGCAACTATTACTGTTAAGGTTGGAACATTTACAGCAGAATGTAAATTAACAGTAGGACCTGCAGCAAGTAATGCAGAAATGGCAGTTAATAAGAAGTACAACAAGGCATTAGGCAAAACAGTAAATGTTTACCCAAGCAGACAGAATGAAGGTGGTACTGAAAAAGATATAACAGACGGTTCATTTGAAGGAAATTATATTTCACCTAAATTTGAAACAACTAATACATATTTTGAAATTGATTTAGGCGATACATATGATGCAGCTAAATTAGACAGAATAGTTATTAAGTATCATACAAATAATGATGGAACACTTCCTACTAAAGGATATAAGATTCAGTATTCAATTAACGGTGTTGACTTTAGAACAGTTAAGTCAGTTCCAGGTTCGGATTTAGCAAAGGCAAAGGAGAATGATCTTATTGATGAACAGAGCATGACTGGTGTTGAAGGCAATGTTAGATTTGTCAGAATATTCTACCCAGATGCAAATAATTGGGGATATCAGGTAAGAGAAATTGCTGTACTTAGTACAGAGCAGAATGCAGAGCCTATTGAGGTTGACAACTGCGATGAGGCTGATGATTTTACAGTAACATCAAACAAGTTCAGTGAAATTGAATACAATATTGTAGCAGGTGATAATAAGAAAGACTTTAAGTATAGAGTATTCCTTGATGGCAAGAGCGTAACTGATTTAATTGATGCCGGTGAGGGTGAAATTAGTGAAGTTGAAAAAGGAACTCATACAGTTAAGGTTGTAGCTTATGGCAACGGTCTTATGTCTAAGGGTATTACTAAGACAGTTGTAGTTGATGATGGTTCATTAGTTGATTATATTAGTACTGTTAGAAACTTAACTAAGGACAATGCAACAGTAACAGTTGAGGATATTAATGATGGTACTGAAGGCAGCAAGGATACTAAGATATTAGTTGATGGTACTATTTCAACTGAAAACGACAAAACAGTACAGACAACATACAGAAAGAAAGAGGCAACAGTAACACTTGAACTTACAGCTCCTGTTGATAAGAGTTTAGTTGAGGAATTATTAATTGCATTTAAGGCTAACAATACAAATGCGACAGCATTTAAGATTTACTTATCAGATGATGGACAGAATTATCAGTTGATGGCTGACAAGTCAGGTGTAGCCTATAAGAGTGCAACAGAAGTTAAACTTGATATGGACAAGTATACAAAGGACACTGTTAAGTTTGTTAAGATTGAACTTACAGACGGCAATGCAACTTGGGGATATCAGATTTCTGAAATTGCATTAATGGGTACTAGCGTGTTTATGCCAACTGAAGCAGAAGGTCTTGTAGTAACATCAGATGAATTTAACAAGATTACTGTTTCGTTTACAGGTGATACAGAACAGCTATACAATGTAAAGGTAGATGGAAAGGCAAAACAGATTAATGTTAAACCTGGTACATATACAATTGAAAGAGTAAAAGGTGGTTCACACGAAGTTGTTGTTACAGCTATTAAGAATAGTATTGAATCAAAAGGTATCTCAGAGACAATCGTTGTTAAGTCAGCACCAACCACAAAGAGTGTGAATGATGATGACGAAGACGATAATGACTTTACAAGACCTGGCGAGACAACAAAGCCAAGAGAAACAACGCCAAGTGGTACAACAAAACCAGGTGAAACAACAACATCAGGCACAACAACAAAGCCAGGAACTACAACAAAGCCAGGTACAACAACTAAGCCTGGTACTACAACAAAATCTGGTACAAAGGTTACTCTTAAGAAGGTTAAGATTAAGAAAGCTACTAAGAGTAAGAAATCTAAGAAGGTTAAGATTAAACTTAACAAGGTAGCAGGCGCTACAGCTTACCAGGTTAAAGTTTCAATCAAGAAGAACTGCAAGGGCAAGAAGAAGGTAACTATTACTAAACTTGTTAAGAAGGCAAACTTCAGCATTAACATTAAGAAACTTAAGAAATCTAAGAAGTATTATGTTAAGGCAAGAGCAGTTAAGATTGCAAACGGCAAGAAAGTCTACGGCAAGTGGAGTAAAGCTAAAAAAGTTAAGTTTAAATAATTCTTAATAAAATAAATAATACTAAAATTCCAAAAAGAGGGCAGAAAATGTATAAAAATTGTTTTATGCATTTTTCGCCCTCTTTCTTAAAATAATAAAAAATAATAACAATATACTAAAAAGTAATAAAAATACAAACGTTATATAAGCATAATGCACAAAAAAAGCTTTGATAGTTATGCAGAATATAGAAAAAAAGCTTTTTCGTTGAAACAAAATATGCACAATGTTATACTTGAAAAATGATAAAACAATGATGGGTTAGTCTACCTTTTTTTAGAATTGACCTAATAATATAAAGAAAAAATAAGTAGTTTAGTGAAAAACGACGTTAATTAAGAGTAAATACTGTTTATAAAAAAGAAAGGGAGAAAAGGGAAATGAAGAGACAGATGAAAAAATTAATTTCAATGATACTTGCTATGGCTATGGTGGTTACAAGTATTAATTTTACTCCGAAAAATGTTAGTGCGGAGGATGATGGTAGTGGATGGACTACAATTTCAAATATGTTGTATCAATCCAGTAATACTCCTATGACTTTAAATTATAAGGTGGCAAAGGGCGCAGAAAGTAGTGCCATAGAAGCTTACGGTGACTTTTTTTTGCATGTGTATCCGGAAGGACTTACAGGTGCAGATAATGCAAAAATTTATTTAAACGAGGGGCAGACAACAACAGGAGAAACTGTGTTTGCAGGAATGAAAGACCATGATAATACAAGATATAACATAGGACTTGGTTTGACTGACGTAAATTTAAAGGCTGACACATATTATTCATTACGCTTTGTGTATGGCACACATGATGTTGTGTATTATTTCTATACAGGAAACAAAAATATTAAGGAAGAAACCACAACAGAAACAACCACAACAGAACCGAAACCTTCAATTACACTACAGGCTTTAACTAAAGCGTATGTGTACAACTATTCAGAAATTGATGGAGGATATAAGGTAAGTTTTACGGATCCAAATACTGTTACTGTTGAAAATGAGGCAACATATACATACACATTAAATATCAATGGGCAGACAATAGAAAACATTGCATCATCGGGAAGCAGTGTTGACTTAAGTAGCCTTAATTTAACAGAAGGTACAGTATATACTGTAACAATGAATGCTGTTTATAAGAAAGGTGATACTACTGTAACATCACCGGCTTCAAGTGAAACAACATTTACATATAGAGGAAAAACAACAGCATACGATAACGGAATCCCGCAGATTTTTATAAACTCATCAAGAGATACAAAAACAAAAGATATTAATTTATACACAGATACTACAAAGACAAAAGTTAATGCCTCTTTAATGATAAAAGGAGCAGACGGAAGTACAACAGAAGTTTCAAATTCAGGAACTGTAAATGTTAGAGGTAATTCAACATCTTTAGCTGACAAGAAAGCGTATAACTTAAAGTTTAACTCTTCAATTAATCCATTTGGTATGGGTTCAGCAAAGAAATGGAGTCTGCTTGCAAATATTTTTGATAAAACTTTAATAAGAAATCATATGGGACTTGATTTCCAGAGATATTTAGAGAGTACACAGACACCATTTGCAAATAATGTAAGCAAGGCGTTTACAAGCAACTGTAAAAATGTTGATTTATACGTGGACGGAAAATACTTGGGAACATACCTTTTAACAGAGTCGGTGGAAGTAGGAGCAGACAGAGTTAATATTGATACAAGTTACTATGACAAAACTACTGATGATGTAAAGGCAGATAGTACACCAACAACAGTTACAATTAATGGAACAGAGTACAAGTTATATGATGCCTTATTGGAATTAGCTAATGACAGCAGACTTGATACAGATGCATATTATTTTAAAACAAGTGTACTTGGACAGCAGTTTGGCTTAAATGATCCGGTATGTTCTACAGACATTGCGGGAAATAAATTAAATCCTAGTTTGAAGGAGAATAGTGCAGATGCTGTTAAGCCACAATTTGTAAATGATATTAGATCATACTTAGAAGGATTTGAAAATGTAATTAACAGTACATCATACAAAACATCTGATGCTCAGTTTGAAGATATGGAAAAATTCATTGACGTAGATTCTTTTGTGGATTTTTACATTACTTCAGAATATTTTATGACAAAGGATATAGGCTTTAGTTCTACACGTTTCTATATTAAAGATGGAAAACTATATGCAGGTCCATTGTGGGATCTTGACCTTTCAAGTGGTAATATTGATGACCATGAAAATGCAGAAGATTTCAGAAGTAAGAATTCATTTAAGTGGTTTGAAGTTTTAATGAAAAATAAGAACTTTTATAATAAAGTTGTAGCAAGATACAAAGAGTTATTACCAAAAATTAAATCTTTGTATGCTGACAATGGAGAAGTAGATACACTAGTAAGTGAAATCGCTAAGTCGGTTAAGACAAATTATGAGAATGCATACAACTACAAACGAGCTACAACTGATGACGAAAGAAATGTAGGCTGGGGTTACTCGTGGTTGTACGGAATTAGTGGTTCACTTGACGGGACAGGTGAAAAAACATTTACAAAAGATGAAATTGCAGCAGTAGGCTCATATGGCTCAGGCGTAATGCACGATACATATGAAGAGTATATTACTGAATATAAGACATGGCTTAAAAATAGAAACACATGGCTTATGAGTCAGTTTAATATAGGCGACGAAGATGCAGATTATTATAGAATTAGTGGCGCCGATGATTTAAACAGTAACGGTGTAGGAAAAGATACTGTTGACGGTCTTAATAATTATGTAAGATATGCAGGAGCAAGAGCAATTGCTTACTCACCAATTGCAGGGGACATTCCATCAAATGCCATTGATACCCAGTCAAATACAAAATGGGAACCATTGGATAATACAAGTGATAACTTTAAACTTAAATTAGGAAATACATATAACGTAAAGGAACTTTTGATTAAGTGGCAGACAGCCAGTGCTGCAGATTATGAGATAGAAGTTTCAACAGATGGTAAAATCTATAATAAAGTTGCTGAGTTTTCCGGATTAACAGGAGCAAGAACAGATAAAATAATTTTAAGAGATTCAGTAGAAGCTAAATATATCAGAATAGTGCCAACAAAGAGAAGTACAGGCTATCCTGTGGCAATATTTGATTTTAGCGTTTATGGAAGTGATAGCGAAAAGACAGCCGAAGAGTTTGTTGATGAAGTTGAAGATGCAACCCAGGAAAAAATTAATCCGGATAGCATTGCTAATGATGATTGGGAAATTGTAAATGAAAATAAGTCAAGCAGTGGCGCAACAATTTATATGACAAAAGCCAAAAAAGTCATAATGGCAGAACGTGAAACCATGTGTGGTTATTATGGAGCAAATACAGTTCAGGCATGGGGAAATATTTCTGATAATATGAAAGCACAAGGTATTTTCGGCTTTGTTGCTAAAGACGGTGGTACACCAACAGGAATTATTATTGATGGTGTTAGATATATGGATATTATAAATGCATCCGTTAATAAGTTAGTTTATGTAAAAAATGATTGTGTATTTATTAAGGACTCTTTGTTGGATGCGAAGAAAGGAGAAATCTCATACCATACCATTACCGTAGAGGGAAATAATTTAGGAACATTCCTAGTTAAAGTAGTGGGTGCTACATCTAAACCAATTACTCCAATGGGATTAAAGGTAGCACCGGACGGAAAAGGAATAATCAACGTAGTTTGGGGACAAAATGATGAAATGATCAATAATGGTCAAAAATATAATGTATACATTGATGATGAATTAGTGGCATCAGGAGTTGCATGTGGAAGTTATAATTATGAAGTAACTAATGGAACTCATACAGTAAAATTAACAGCTACATTAAATGGTTATGAATCAGATGCAGTTACGGCTACAGTTGGGTCCACGGGTGGTAAAGATCCGGGTGAAACAGATTCATCTACAGTAGCACCAACTGAAACAGCAACAGAAACACCAACTGAAACAACAAAAGCAGGTGAAATTGATGTGCCGGGTGATGCAAACTGGATTGATTTTGAAGGCTCAGATGGAGAGTACAAGTATTATATTCCATCAGAGTATAGCACAGCGTATGACAAAAAAGCCAAAAAAGTATTCGATACAACACTTTATATTGAATACAATTTAGGTGCTAAATTTACTTCAGTAAAATTAGATAATAAGGATTACACTATCACTGATGGAGCTTTTGTTAACGTCTTAAAAACAGATGTAGATGATTATAATGTTCATAAACTGGAAGTTGTAGACGCTAATAAAACGGATAAGGCTATTATATATTTGAAAAGAGCAAAGGCATCTGCTATAAAAGTTACATTCACAGACAATCAATGGGAAAAATATCGTAATGAAAGTATTACATGGAACAAAGTAGATGATGCCGTAAAATATGCAATTTATGCAGACGGTAAATTGTACATAACAACAGATGACGAGAATACAACATCAATATCAGTTCCTGCTTATGCTTTTGCAAAGGCAACAAATAACAACGGACAGGCAACTACAGTTGGAAAACATACAACAGCAGTTGTGGCAATCAAAAATGGAGACGAAATCAAAGAGACTCTATCAGATGTTGATTCAACAAGAGTAATGGGTTCAAATTCATTCCAATTGTATGTAAATTACATTTTCGGAAGTGAGACAAATTTGTGGAATCATACGGGAGTTGACAGCAAGTGGAATTTCACTATATGCGAAGGTGTAAATTCAGACATATCAACAGGGGCAGATGTAAAAGTAGATTACACAAATGATGGACAGGCTAATTTGACTTTTAACAATATGGGCAAACATACAGGAAGTGATCAGGCATGGACTATCAAAGCTGCAATTTATAATGAAGCAGCAACAAAGGGCGAGTTACAGAATTTATCTTTTAAGATATATGGACCAAAAGAGTTAATAGGCGAGACTATAAAGATAAAATGTTGTCCTGAAGAGTATGTAAATGGAGCATATTCAAATGTTATTTATGAAGAAAAAGAATATACATTTGAAAGGGCAAAAGATGGAAGTGCGGTGCTTAATTATTCACTTTCATTTAACTCAACAAATGATTCATACGATTTATTGTTTGGCTTAGGTTTACTTGATTTTAAAAATGCAACTAATAAAACTCTTACATTCTCAGATGCTGACATTAATACTGTATATGGAATTACAGATTTAAAGGCAACAGGTACAAATGTTGCAAGTGATGATGCTAAGGGCGATTTATTTATATCATGGTCATCTAATGTACCTGACAAAATGGCAGGTTCCTATAAATATCAGGTAGAAATTGATGGGGCACTTTATAAATATTCAGGGACTGAGGACTTGTTCCCTGGAACTGTAAACAACATAACAGCATCAGGATATTCAGTTGGTGAACATAAGGTTGTTGTAAAAAGTATTTACGATGGCACAGTTACGAGCTCAAAAGAAACAACAGCCATCATTTCAAATACAAAAAAACCTGATTTAGTTGTAACAGGAATGAGCATTCCAAAAGTGACACATTATATTGGTGAAAACTTACAGCTTAGTGTAACAATAAAAAATATTGGTAATGCAGTTGCAAAACCTGTAGCAGGAAAGAATCTTGTTGTAAGACTATATGAAGATAGCAATAACGGTGAAGTTTTAGGTAATAAAATATGTTACGCTAATACAACTGAGGCAGAGCAGGGAACTAGTCCTGGATATTTGAAACCGGGCGAAGAGTATACAGTTGTTTTTGATGTTAAAATTAATGAAAATCAGGATGGCTCAAATATATATAAATACAGAGCATTTGTAGATGCAGACAGAATTATAGATGAGGGAGAAGATGAGGATAACAACGAATATTCTAAGTCATACAAATTCTACGATCCATTAAAAGAAGTAACATTTGGAACAGAAAATGGAAAGATTACAGCAACATGGCCTGCATCTGATGATGTTAAGAAATACATCGTTGAGTATACTGTTGGTGATGAAACAAAAACAATGACAGTTACTGATAACAAGTGTAGTTTAGGTGATTTGGAACAGTTCACTGAAGGAACAACAGTAACAGTAACAACTGTAGGAAAAGATGATGATGAACATGTTCATGCAAAAGGAACACCAAAATCAGATTTGATAATTTCATCAGTATCAACTCCAAGTAATGCCTATGGAGTAGGGGATGTTATTCCGATTACAGTAACTATGAAGAATGTTGGCTTAGGGGTTGCAAAACCTAACAGAAACAATAACATGACTGTAAAGCCAACTAAGGATGGAAAAATAATTACGTCAGACATTGTTGCACCTAAATGGAGAACAATGGCAGAAGATGGTCTTGAACAGAAGTTAAATGTGGGAGCTGAGTTTACTCCAACAGTTACATTTAAGTACACTGTTCAGGAAAGTGATTTAAAAGAAGGAACAATTCATATAGGTGGCTACGCTGACGGAGAGTATGTAGTTGATGAAAGTGATGAGAACAATAACTGCACAGAAGTTGCTATAAAGATTATTTCAAAAGGAGCAGTTACATTAGACAGTAATAATGGTGACGGACCAGTCAAGGCAACATGGAAACAGTCAACAGATGAAAATGTTGACTCATACCAGATTCAGTACGTTGTTGATGGAAACATAATTAAGAAAACTATTAGCAAAAAGGAAGTAGACAGTGATGGTAATTATGTTTATACATTTGGAGATAATGAAGGTCTTGATAATCAGTCCCAAGTAAAAGTGTTAGTTAAATTTTCAGGAGATAAAAACTATTATAATTATGCAAGTACAACAGCTATGGTTGATTTGATAGTCAGCACTGTAAAGGGACCAAATGAAAACAACGAAAAAGTAAAAGTTAATGTAAACTTTGATTTAGTGGCAACAGTTAAAAATATCGGTACAGCAAAGTTATCAGCTACAGCAGATACTCAAGAAAATTATGGCAAAAAACTTTATGTGACACTTTGTAGACAGGAAGGGATAGAGCAGGTAGTGTCAGATGGTTATTATTTAGGCTTGAATGTTGGAAAAACAGCTAGTATCAGATTAAAAAATGTGTGTGCAAAAGAAACTGGAACAAAGAAGCTGATTATTAATGTAGATGATGCTGGATGGGATACAGAAGAAGGCAAAGATGTTGGATACATTCAGGAGTCTAATGAAAATAATAACAGTTACGAATATACTGTTAATGCAGTAATTGAACAAAATTCAATGGATTGGACAACTTTAAAAGAAACAGTGGGAAGTAATACACCATATCAATTTAAAGTGGCACAGGGAACTAAGAATGCCCGAATAGAATACAAGGTAGTTTCAACTAATAATCAGACACTTGATTATAAAGATATTATTGTAAAGTATACAGGTTATAACACAAGATATATGTCAATTGGTTTCAATCCAAACTACACTGTAATGACAGAAGTTAAGAATGATTCAACAGGTCAGGTTATCAGTACAGTTCCATATTGGGCTGCAATAACTAAGAACCAAGTTGATTCTAACATTCACGACCTGGATAACTGTACAATAATGGATGTTGAAGGTTGGGACATTGACGGTATTGGTGTAGATGGAAATGCTGTTCAAAAACCTAAAAAACCAGGAACACACTTTAACAGAGACGGAAACGGCTTCAACATGAACGTTGATGACTTTGATTTAAATGCATACTACTTATTGAAGTTATATAACAAAAATGGTGATTATGTAGTAGTTGCATTCAGAGTTACAGATGAAAATGGTGATATTGGAGACTGGACACAAATTCAGGGAAATAATATGGATAATTCAGCAATTCCTGTTTGTTACCACACAGCTCATCGTGAAGTAAAGAGTTCACTTTATTACGATAAGCATGATATTAAATTAAGTAATATTGCAGCTTACAACGGAAATCATATTTCTGTAGATTTGGATACACAGAACAAGATTAATCCAAATGCTAACAGAGTTTTAATTACAAGAGGTTTGTTAGACAGTAGCGGTGATATGATTATTCCTTCAGTAGATGGAACATATGTTGAGGAAGGAACAGAAACAGGTTCTTATTATGCATGTACAGGTGATTTGTTAAATACAAATTCAGTAGATTATTATAAGAGTGAGAGCAATTATGTTTCTTTAAGTGGATATGGAATTAATGGAAACAATAAGATTCAGATTATGCTACCTAATATGTTAGCGCAGATACCTGTTCATAGTGCTTTAGGTGGAAAAAAAGATAATGAATATTATTACATGAAAGTATATTGGGATGAGCAAAATTATCCGGGACAATATGTTTCTATTCCAATAAAGATTAAAGCAGATATACCTGAGATTGAAAAGGTTAATGGTTTAGTTGCTACAAACAGAGGTAGTTCGTTATCAATTTCCTGGGTTAATTCAACACAGCAGGAAGCTGATGGATATTTATATGATGTTTACATTGATGGTGAATTAAAGGCTCAAGATGTACAGGCAGGTTCATATAGCTTCTTAGGATATAATGAAATCGGTTCTACACATACCATTAAAGTAGTGGCAAAATGGTGTGAACAGACAACAGAAGATTCGGTAGAATACACTATTGTTGAGCCGGAAAAAGAACCTGAAGAAATAGTACCAGGTGAAGTACCTACATATCCTGATGACAATGATAACAGATGGATATTAATTTCAGGCCAGCATATATTACCTGTTTCAGAAGAAGGTTCACTTGGAAAAAC
>NZ_DBLZZO010000003.1:0-40557 GCF_057858645.1 Eubacterium sp. | reverse complement strand
AGACATTAATGGAATAACAGGTTACAATGACAGTTATATTTCATTAAATGGTAGTTCAAAATATTTTACAGGAACAACAACTAAGATTTTTGTACAAAGGGGTGATAGTACTTCATTAGTTTCTAAGTCAATATATGATAGTTATTATGAAGGTCAGACATTAATGAATTCTTCAACAATGTTTGAATTACCGAAGGGATTTGCAAAAGGCACAACTTACTACTATGTAGTTCGTGTTTGTGGAAATAATGGAAATACATATAAGGATTTCTACTTTAAGATAATTCCAACAGATGATTCAATTGATTCAGGTGTTAATCATACAGGAAAATGGAGAGAGATTAGTGGTGAATCACAATTGTCTGTAAAGATGGGCTCAGGCTCGAAACTTAAAGGTACAATCAGCTTTTTAGATTATCCTGCATTTAATGAAGGTTCTTCTATAACAGAAAAAGGAGGAACAACATCTATTGGAACAAATACATATAATGCAGTTGGTTACAATGGATACTACTTATCCATAATCGGTGATACAAATTATTATGTAGCAGGTAACACAAAAGTCTATGTTTCAGAAGGAAGCGATTCTGTTTTATATGCAGAGAATGCAAATGATTTGACTTTTACAGAGAAAAAAGTAAGTGACCAGTCTTATTCAGGTCAGATAATCTCTGAAACAGAAGAACTGTTTAGTGTTGTTTATGCAACAACATATTATTTGTTGAAAGTTCAAAGTGGAGACAAAGTCACATACATACCTTTTGAAGTAAAAGTCAACATAGGAAATGTAGAAGTTCTGGGCTTCCAGATGAACACAAATAAGAATGCCGGTGGAGTAGCTGAATACAATCCATCATTTAGAGTTGTTTCAAAAACAAGTAATGTAATGACAATCAATAACAGACTGTATGAAGTTAAGAAAATGGGTACAGTTTATGCAATTGATGATGGAAATACGGACATAAAATCTAATATGAATTTGGATGCAGTTTCATCTAATGCAAATGTATCAAAATATGAAACAACAGATAGAGGCAAATTGGCAGGCTACACGACTTCTGCTAATGACAATGATTACTATACATACTATGCGTTAACATTTAAATATAATAATTACAAATATGCTTCATTGGAACAGAAGTGGGCATTTAGAGCATATGCAGTATTAGATATGGGTGATGGTACAGAAAAAGTTGTATATGGTAAAAATATTTACACAACAAATATGTATGACATTGCACAGAATTTATATAAAAATCAGAAAATGGGAACAAAAGAATCTCATGATTACCTATATGATAATGTTCTAAATATTGTTGATATGTATAACAATATGGGACAAATTGCAAATGCAATGTTTAAGGCAATGGGAGTCACATCAACATCTGACAGCAGATATGAGACAGTGACAAAAATGACACAGGACTTACACAATTATTGCAAATGCTTATGGGGAATATCATATGACACAAGAGGTAAGTTTAGAAGCTCCCAGGTAGAAGATGAATTACTGAAATTACTTAACGGAGTGAAAAACAATGACAAGAACTATGCTAGTGTTTATGATTGGATTTACAATGAAACATCCAAGTATGGAAAGAAAAATGGAACGAAATACAAAGGATGTTATAGGCTTGTAGATTATTCATGGGATAATAGCATTGATAAAGATTTTTATAAACAGTAATACTACATACAATTAATAGGAGGGTATTTAAGTGAGTCGCACAAAAAAATATGAAAAACCTATAATTGAAGTTACACGTTTTGACATAAATCAAAATATTATGGATGGCTGGGATGGTGACATTACCACAGTGGCTGATATTTCACAACCTGATGGTGGACCAACCACTCCGATAATAGATTTGGATTAGGAAAGGGGCAGATGTTATGAGAAAAGAATATAAAAAGATTATATCTACAGTGTGTGTTGTAACTTTAGTTGTAGGCTCCTTAACATTTACTAATAAACAAAATGTAGAAGCTGTGGGCAAAACCACAGCAGCTACATTCAATAAATCATTGAATCAAGGGATAAGCCTTTTAGCAGACGATACAGAAAATGGAACTTACACAGTGAAAGTTACATCCACATTGAACGGTGTGGAGTCAGAAGGTTCAGTATCTGACGCGGTAGAAGTTGTTTCAGTTTTAACTACAGATAATTCAGCAGTTGAAGGTTTCCAAATTAAAACAAATGGGGCTGATTCGAATATTGCTTTTAGAACTGTTTGTAAGGGACTAAACGTAGGAAGCGCTATTACAGCAAGTGATGGTAACACATATACTGTTAAACAATTTGGAATAATATATGCCCTGGATCCGAACCAAAGTGGCTATAGAAAAAATGATGCTTTAAACACAGCATATACAATTTTAAATCCAGATGTAGTTACAGGACAACAGTATTCTTACGAAGGAAAAATACAGTATGCCGGTAGTAATGTTACTTATGGCTTCCTAGCAAGTGATGGGGCAGTAATTAATAATTGGGATACTACTGATACAGAAAATACATATTATGTTGTAACAATGAATGGAATTAATCCACAGATTACAAATTCCATTTTTGTAAGATCATTTATAATAGCAACAGACACCACAGGAAATAATACAATCATTTACGGAAAGAAAACTGCTGTTATGTCGGTTGCAGAAGTAGCAGATTATTTATACCGCAACAGTAAAGCACAAAATTACTCAGGACATAAATATTTGTTTGAAAATATTTTAAGCAAGGTTGCTACAACCAATCCATATTTTAGAAACACAACACTTCCGTATGGCTGGGACAATAACTTGTTTACACCATCAAGCCCAACATATACTGTTACAGACGGAACGTTGGAAAATTAGAACAGGAGGTTAATATGTGTAAGGCAATAGATGCTGTTAACAAATATTATCAATAATTTAATTTTTTAAACTGTTAATATTTATAGAGAGCTCTTGAATTATTAATATTTATGTAGATTTCTTGAATTATTAGCATCTATAGTGGTTGACATTCTTAAATTAATTGACTAAAATAACAAATGTATAAAATTTAATGAAAAAAGACTTTGATAGAGACAGTAGTTTATCAGTGAACGTTTCAGAGAGCTTGACGTTGGTGGGAGTCGGGTATTAGTAGCAGATATATGAAAATCACTCTGGAGTTGCAGCCCGAAATGTTTTTTGACTTTTGTAGTTTATATTAATGTAGGCGCTGACGGTTTCTCCCGTTACAGAGAACACATATAAAGGGAATTCCCGAGTATGCTGTTAAAGGTGGTATAACGAAAATTCAGGCTTTCGTCCTTAACAGGGCGGAAGCTTTTTTACGTATGCGACTCATAGACCAAAGGTCTATGAGTAGACAAGGCTCATGCCCATACGTAGTGAGCAAATGATTAAACACTTAAATAGATAGCAATACTATATAAAAATGAAAGGAGTACAGAATGTACAAGAAAGTTTCAACTAATCTCAATTTTGTTGAGAGAGAAAAGCAGACAGAAAAGTTTTGGAAAGACAATGACATTTTTAAGAAAAGTATGGACAGTCGTAAGGAAGGAGAAACATATACATTTTATGATGGACCTCCAACAGCCAACGGTAAGCCACATATTGGACACGTTTTAACTCGTGTTATAAAAGATATGATTCCACGTTACCAGACAATGAAGGGCCATATGGTTCCAAGAAAAGCAGGTTGGGATACTCATGGACTTCCTGTTGAATTAGAAGTAGAAAAGATGCTTGGTTTAGATGGAAAAGACCAGATTGAAGAATACGGTCTTGTGCCTTTCATTGACAAATGTAAGGAAAGTGTTTGGAAATACAAAGGTATGTGGGAAGATTTCTCAGGTACTGTAGGTTTCTGGGCTGACATGGATAATCCTTATGTAACATACGATAACAACTATATTGAATCAGAATGGTGGGCTTTAAAAACTATTTGGGATAAAGGCTTATTATACAAAGGCTTCAAAATCGTTCCTTATTGCCCACGTTGTGGAACACCTCTTTCATCACAGGAAGTAGCTCAGGGTTACAAGGATGTAAAAGAACGTTCAGCAATCGTTAGATTCAAGGCAAAAGACGAGGATGCATATATTTTAGCATGGACAACAACACCTTGGACATTACCTTCAAACGTTGCTCTTTGTGTAAACCCAAATGAAGATTACGCAAAGGTGAAAGCAGCAGACGGCTATGTATATTACATGGCAGTTGCTTTATTAGATACAGTTTTAGGTAGCCTTGGAAATGAAGAAGAAGGTGTTAAACCATACGAAATTCTTGAAACATACAAAGGTAAAGAACTTGAAGGCAAAGAATACGAGCCATTATATGAATGTGCTCATGAAAAAGCTGAAAAGCAGCACAAGAAAGGTTTCTTCATTACATGTGATACTTATGTAACTCTTACAGATGGTACAGGTGTTGTTCATATTGCTCCTGCATTCGGTGAGGACGATGCCAATGTTGGACGTAACTATGACCTTCCATTTGTTCAGCTTGTTACTGAAAAAGGTGAAATGTCAGAAGAAACACCATTTGCCGGCTTATTTGTAAAGAAGGCAGATCCTGAAGTATTAAAAGATTTAGATGCAAGAGGTTTATTATTTGACGCACCTAAATTTGAACATAGTTATCCACATTGCTGGAGATGTGATACACCACTTATTTACTATGCACGTGAATCATGGTTTATTAAGATGACAGCAGTTAGGGATGATTTAATTAAAAATAACAACACAATTAACTGGATTCCTGAAAGTATCGGTAAGGGACGTTTCGGAAACTGGATTGAAAATGTTCAGGACTGGGGCGTAAGCCGTAACCGTTATTGGGGAACACCACTTAACATTTGGCAGTGTGATTGTGGTTGCATGCAGTCAATTGGCAGTCGTCAGGAACTTTTTGAAAAGTCAGGTGACGAAAAAGCTAAGACTGTTGAATTCCACAGACCTTACATTGATGAAATTACAATGCCATGTCCTGAATGTGGTGGCACAATGAAGAGGGTTCCGGAAGTTATTGACTGTTGGTTTGATAGTGGAGCAATGCCTTTTGCACAGCACCATTATCCATTTGAAAATAAAGATTTATTTGAACAGCAGTTCCCTGCAGACTTTATTTCAGAAGCTGTTGACCAGACTCGTGGCTGGTTCTACACATTACTTGCAGAATCAACATTGTTGTTTAACAAGGCTCCATACAAGAACGTAATCGTTTTAGGTCACGTTCAGGATGAAAATGGACAGAAGATGAGTAAGTCAAAGGGTAATGCAGTTGATCCATTTGAAGCACTTGATAAATACGGTGCAGATGCAATCAGATGGTACTTCTACATTAACTCAGCTCCATGGCTTCCAAACAGATTCCATGGCAAGGCAGTAGAAGAAGGACAGCGTAAGTTCATGGGTACACTTTGGAACACTTATGCGTTCTATGTACTTTATGCAGAAATCGATCAGTTTGATCCAACTAAGTACACACTTGATTATGATAAATTATCAGTAATGGATAAGTGGTTATTATCAAAGATGAATTCTATGGTTAAGGCTGTAGATGACAACCTTGGAAACTACAGAATTCCTGAAGCTGCAAGAGCGTTAGATGAATTTGTTGATGAAATGTCAAACTGGTATGTAAGACGTTCAAGAGAAAGATTCTGGGCAAAAGACATGCCACAGGATAAGATTAATGCTTATATGACACTTTATACAGCACTTGTTACAGTATCAAAGGCAGCAGCACCTATGATTCCATTTATGACTGAAGACATTTACCAGAATTTAGTTAGAAGTGTGGATTCAAGTGCAAAAGAATCAATTCACCTTTGTGACTTCCCAGAAGTTAATGAAGCTCAGATTGATAAAGAATTAGAAGAAAATATGGAAAGAGTTCTTAAGGTAGTAGTTCTTGGTCGTGCTTGTAGAAATAAGTCAAACATCAAGAACAGACAGCCAATTGGCAAAATGTTTGTAAAGGCTGATTTTGATTTACCTGAATTTTTCCAGGAAATTATTACAGAAGAATTGAATATAAAAGAAGTAGAGTTTACTGATGATGTTAGAGCATTCACATCATACTCATTTAAGCCACAGCTTAGAACTGTTGGACCAAAATATGGTAAGTTCTTAGGCAAGATTAAGGAAGCATTGGCAAGCCTAGACGGAAACAGTGCTATGGATAAGATTAATGCCGGCGAACCTCTTACATTTGACTTTGACGGTAATGAAGTTGTTCTTGAAAAAGAAGATTTACTTATCGACATGGCTCAGGTTGAAGGTTATGTTTCTGAAGCAGATGGCGACGTTACAGTAGTTCTTGACACTAACTTAAGTGATGAATTATTAGAAGAAGGTTTTGTTCGTGAAGTAATCAGCAAGATTCAGACAATGAGAAAAGAAGCTGGATTCGAAGTAATGGACAAAATCGTTGTAAATGTTGCTAATAATGACAAGGTTAAGGACGTTGTAGAACGTAATATTGATGAAATTAAGTCAGAAGTGTTGGCAGATAATGTCGAATTTGATACAATAAAAGGGTATGAGAAGGAATGGAACATTAATGGCGAAAAGGTTACATTAAGCGTTGAAAAAAACTCATAGTAGGCTAGTTATTTGAACAGAATATAAATTTATAAAGGAACGGTGTAAATCGTTCCTTTATGCGTGTTATACGAATATACGCAACAGCATATGTATAGAATTTATCGATATAAGTTGTGTTATATGTTGGTGTACATTTAATATTAGCATATAGGTTATATATGTTGGTACACATTTAATATTAGCATATAAGTGAAGTGTAAGCTTTGTAATATGTGATTCTTTGGGGAAAATCGAAGGAGTGCTAAGCATGGAACAGTCATCATAATTAGGATTGTGGTGTTTGGATATCGAAATCATATTGGGAAAACAGCAGCACATATATTTTGCAAAAGATAGATGAATTTTATTGTATGTTACCAAATAATAAGGATAGGAGAGGGGTTTATGACTAAAACAATGGACAGAATACAAAAAGAAGAATTCAAGGAAGAATTCAAAAAGCGTGTAAAAGATCAGGCAAAGATGCTTTACCGTAAGACTTTAGATGAAGTAAGTGACAGACACAAATTTGTATGTGTTGCTTATGCGGTAAAAGATATCGTTATTGACCAGTGGATTGCTACACAGAAGGCTTATGATGAAGCTGATGGCAGAACAGTTTATTATTTATCAATGGAGTTCTTAATGGGAAGAGCTTTAGGTAACATGATTATTAACTTATCTTCAAGAGATGAAATTAAGGAATCAATTGAGGAACTTGGACTTGATTTAAATGTAATTGAAGACCAGGAACCTGATGCAGCTTTAGGTAACGGTGGTTTAGGACGTCTTGCAGCTTGTTTCTTAGACAGTCTTGCAACTTTAAATTACCCTGCATATGGATGTGGAATCAGATACAAATACGGTATGTTCCAGCAGAAGATTGAAAATGGATATCAGAAAGAAATTCCTGAAGATTGGTTAAGACATATTAATCCATTAGAAATCAAGCGTGAAGAGTATGCTTGTGAAGTTAGATTTGGTGGTACTGTTAAGATTGATCACAGAGACGGACGTGATTATTATGGTCAGGAAGGTTATCAGGCAGTTATGGCTGTTCCTTATGATATGCCAATCGTAGGATATGGCAACAATGTTGTTAATACATTACGTATTTGGGATGCAGAACCAATTGTTCATTTTAACCTTGAAGAATTTGACAAGGGTTCATACATGGCAGCAGTTGAACAGGAAAACCTTGCTAAGACAATTACAGAGGTTCTTTATCCAAATGATAACCATTATGCAGGTAAGGAACTTAGATTAAAACAGCAGTATTTCTTTGTTTCAGCTTCACTTCAGACAGCAATTAAGAAGTATTTAAAGAAGCATGATGACATTAAGAAGTTACATGAAAAAGTAGTATTCCAGATGAATGATACTCATCCAACATTAACAGTTGCAGAATTAATGAGACTTTTAATGGATGTTTATTATTTAGAATGGGATGAAGCTTGGGAAGTTACTACAAAGTGTGTAGCTTATACAAACCATACAATTATGGCTGAAGCTCTTGAAAAATGGCCTATTGAATTATTCTCAAGATTACTTCCAAGATGTTATCAGATTGTTGAAGAAATCAACAGAAGATTCTGTCTTGAAATTGAAGAAAAATATCCTGGTAACTATGACAAGATTGCTAAGATGGCAATTATTTATGATGGTCAGGTTAAGATGGCAAACTTAGCAATTTGTGCCGGCTATTCAGTAAACGGTGTTGCTAAGCTTCATACAGAAATTCTTGAAAAGCAGGAATTAAAGGACTTCTATGAAATGATGCCACAGAAGTTTAATAACAAAACAAATGGTATTACACAAAGAAGATTCTTGCTTCATGGAAACCCTCTTCTTGCTGAATGGGTTACAAACAAGGTTGGCGATGATTGGATTACAGACCTTCCAAAAATCAAAGGCATTGAAGTATACGTAGATGATAAGAAGGCTCAGGCTGAGTTCATGAACATTAAGTATCAGAACAAAGTTCGTCTTGCAAAATATATCAAAGAACACAACGGAGTTGATGTAGATCCACGTTCAATCTTTGATGTTCAGGTTAAGAGACTTCATGAATACAAACGTCAGTTACTTAACATTTTACATGTTATGTATTTATACAATCAGGTTAAAGAACATCCTGATATGGAATTTACTCCAAGAACATTTATTTTCGGAGCAAAGGCAGCAGCAGGATACAAGATTGCAAAACTTACAATTAAGTTAATCAACAGTGTTGCAGATGTAATCAACAATGATGAGTCAATCAACGGTAAGATTAAGGTTGTCTTCATTGAAAACTACAGAGTTTCAAATGCAGAAATCATTTTTGCAGCAGCAGATGTTTCAGAACAGATTTCTACAGCTTCAAAGGAAGCTTCTGGAACAGGTAACATGAAGTTCATGTTAAATGGTGCATTAACACTTGGAACAATGGATGGCGCAAACGTTGAAATCGTCGAAGAAGTTGGCAAGGAAAATGCATTTATCTTTGGTATGTCTTCAGACGAAGTTATTGGTTACGAAAATAATGGTGGCTATGATCCAATGCAGATTTTTAATTCAGACATGGATATTAGAAAAGTTCTTATGCAGTTAATTAACGGATTCTACTCACCAGATGATCCTGAAAGATTCAGACCAATTTACAACTCACTTCTTACAAAGGAAGAAACAGGTTGTGCAGACAGATACTTCATCTTAAAGGACTTCCAGTCTTACGCAGAAGCTCAAAGACGTGTTGAAGCAGCTTACAAAGATGAAGCAGGTTGGGCAAAATCAGCAATGCTTAACGTAGCAAACGTAGGCAAGTTCACATCAGATAGAACAATCGAAGAATACGTAAGAGATATCTGGCACTTAGAGAAAGTAAAGGTAGAATTGTAGGAGATTTACCTAGGGGCAGCGTAGCTGCCCCTATTTTTTTGACTTGTTATGCAAACAAAACTAATATTATGGCGATAATACACCCTAAAGATGCCATAACAATTTTTAAGGGTGGAAAAAATAGAAAGACAGTAGTGAGAAAAAGAGTGAGAAGTCCAGCTTTCCACCCCCTAGGAAAAATAACAAGCTGAAGGGGTGGAAAAATGGGAAATACTGAAGAGAGAAAAAGAGTGAGGAGTCCAGCTTTCCACCCCATAGGAAAAATAACAAGCTATAAGGGTGGAAAAAAGAGAAAGATTGTAATGTGAAAAAGTGTAGGGAGTCCAGCTTTCCACCCCCCAGGAAAAATAACAAGCTGAAGGGGTGGAAAAATGAGAAAGACAGTAGTGCGAAAAAGAGTGAGAAGTCCAGATTTCCACCCCATAGGAAAAATAACAAGCTGAAGGGGTGGAAAAATGGGAAATACTGAAGAGAGAAAAAGAGTGAGGAGTCCAGATTTCCACCCCCTAGGAAAAATAACAAGCCATAAGGGTGGAAAAAATAGAAAGATTGTAATGTGAAAAAGTGTAAGGAGTCCAGATTTCCACCCCATAGGAAAAATAACAAGCCATAAGGGTGGAAAAATGGGAAATACTGAAGAGAGAAAAAGAGTAAGAAGTCCAGCTTTCCACCCCCTAGGAAAAATAACAAGCTGAAGGGGTGGAAATTTCTAAAAACAGTAAAATCGTCATATCTAATTAATAATAATACTTGAAAAATAAATCAACTTAACATATAATAAATGTAACATAATAGATGTAACATAACGGATGAACAAGGACGGCGCATGGAAAATTTAAAACAAATCTTATATGAAAAACAATTAGAGTTAGAAGAAATAGAAAAGACTAATAAAAAAATATTAGAAAGACTTCCTGAGGGATACGTTAATATAAGTAGAAATAAAAATTCAATTCAGTATTATTGGCGAAAAGATGATGGTACGGAAACATACATAAATAAAAAAAATCGTAGTATTATTAAAAAACTTGCTCAAAAAGAATATGAGAAAAAAGTTCAAATTATAGTTAAGAAAAATAAAAAGTGTCTTAGAGATATGTTGGATAAATATGAATTTGATGAAACATTAAAAGCTTACGACAAGATATCAGATAAAAAGAAAATATTTGTTGAACCATATACAATGCCGAATGAAATGTACGCAGAAAAGTGGCAGGCAGAACAAAACAAATTAAAAGAACAGAATATGAGTAAAGTAAGTGAAAAATACATATTCACAGATAAAGATAATGAGATACTTACTGAAAAGGGAGAGGCGGTTCGTTCGAAATCAGAAAAAATAATTGCGGACAAATTATATATGAAGGGGATACCATACGTTTACGAGCAACCGTTATATTTGAAAGGCTATGGATATGTAGTACCTGATTTCAAAATCTTGAATATTAGAACCAGAAAAGAATATTATTTGGAACATTTCGGAATGATGGACGACAGCGAGTATTCAAGGAAAGCATTAAGAAAAATCGAAACATTTCAGAAAAATAACATATTTCCTGGTGATAATTTGCTAATGACATTTGAAACAAGTGACAGTCCGCTTAATACAAGAATTTTGGAAGAACTGGTAAAAAAATATTTGGTATAAGATAAAAAAGATAAATGATTAACATTTGCATAAGGCGTGAAAATATAATCACCAATATTTGCTGTGATAGGGAATAGATTAAACTTAAAAATTAGATTAAATCACAAACTTAGAAACTAGATTAAAACAATAGGAAATAGATTAAACATAAGAATAGGATTGAGTGAGACATTACAATTCAATCCTATTCTTCATATAATCAAATGTTATAATGTAGACAAACTACACAAGATTCATCAAAAACTCAATCCTACTAATTCCATAAATAAGAAATATTAAGTAAACAAACCATATTCTACTCCACAATTGTATTCAGCCAAATGTCTTTTTTTACCATTACGAAACCAATAAATGACTTAATGCCTTCCAACATGTTTATAAGTAGGAATATGCTTACAATATTCATGGAGGTGAATTTTGCAAGGCACATTGAAACCGGCACATTTACAAGGCAAACAAAACAACTATCAAAAAGGAATGTAATGATAGTTTTGCCACCGCTTCGCAAAATAAAATATTCAGAGTTAGTGAATGATATAAAAGGTGTTGCCAGAGCTACCACCCAAATGAAACGTGTTGCCAGTTGGCGAATCTCCCCTGTTGTATTATAAAAATGTGGGAATATCGGTCCAAGTATAAATAAAATTACGGCAGTGCCTAATGAAATTAAAAACGAAAAAGTTGCCATACGTGTGGCTGTGACCTTTGCGTCTTTTAGTTTGCCAGCACCCAACAGTTGACCGACAACAATGGCGATGGTTGTACCAAGTGTTACAAAAATTGAATTTGAAATATTACCTAAAGTATTACAAATATTTAATCCACCGATTGTAGCAAGTCCCCTTGTAGAAAAAGCCTGTGTCTGCAAAGTAAGTCCGCCAGCCCACAAAAATTCGTTAAGCATAAGTGGCGTTCCGGTAATAAGAATTTTCTTCGCAAGTGACATAGGAAGTCTCAAAGTTCTGTAGCAATTTTTAATAAAAGGATATTCTTTTACATGTGTGTGGGTGTAAACAACCAAATAGCCACATTCCATAAAACGTGAAATAACAGTGGCGATAGCTGCACCGGTAACGCCCATGGCAGGCACACCGAATTTCCCAAAAATAAAAATATAATTCAGTACAATATCAAAAACTACAGCCAGAACTCCGGCTTTCATTGGCACAATAGTCTGCCCGGATTCTTTTAAAGTGGTGCTATAGCAGTTAGAAACTACAAAAGGTGCAATGCCGATAACCATCACGTATAGGTAGCTTCGTGCATAATTAAAAGTGTCAGCAATGTTTCCCGAGTCGCTACCTTCGTGGAGAAACATGTTAATCAAAGGTTCGTGTAAAAATAGCATAACCCCAAGAGATGCAATGATAATTGTTATGCCAATAAGAATCTTCATTCTAAAAACATTTCTCACACCGTCATTGTTTTTCTGACCAAAATACTGTGCGGAAAAAAGACCGGCACCTGACATACCACCAAAAACCAGCAAATTAAAAACAAAAAATAACTGATTTATAATGGCAACTCCGGACATTTGGTCAGTACCCAACTGCCCAACCATAATATTATCAGCCATACTAACAAGATTTGTCAGTAAATTTTGAATAATAATTGGAACGGCAATTGCAAGAATCATTTTGTAAAAAGCCTTGTCGCCGAAAAATTTATTTTTTAAAGAAATTGTCTCTTCGTTCATAAAAACCTTCTTTCTTTTTGTAAATGTCTATTTAATAATTTAGTTCCCAAACCTATCTAATATACAAATATGTTTAACCACTTAGTCTTAAAATATCTAACTAATATACAAATCTGTTTAACCACTTAGTCCTAAAAATATTTATATGTGTTGAAATACTATTATGCAATGAAAAAAATAATAGTTCAACATCTTTTATGCAGATTATGAAATTTTATAAAAAATCATTTCCTTTAAACAAATTGCAAAATATGCATATTATAAAGCAAGAAGAGCGGAAGGAAGCCGGACTGATGTTATATACAAAAAATAGTTGAAACTATTTTCTGAAAAAAAGAAAAACTCAAAAAACTCTCCATAAAAGTCTTTGTAAGTGTTATAATTAATCCATAACAGGAACGGATTAAAAGTCTTATAATAAGACAAAACAAACTAACGAAAAATAAACTTACAAAGGGGGCGATTTTATGATTCTCACATTTTTAGGCGCAGATCATGAGGTAACAGGAAGTTGTCACTATTTACAGGTAGGTGACAAGAAAGCAGTTGTAGATTGTGGTATGGAGCAGGGCAAGGATATTTATGTAAACCAGGAATTGCCGGTTCCCGCAGGGGATATTGATTACATTTTCCTGACACATGCTCACATTGACCACTCAGGTTTAATTCCATTGATGGTTAAGAAAGGTTTTAAGGGGCAGATTTTTGCAACCAAAGCAACCTGTGAACTTTGCAACATTATGTTGCGAGACAGTGCGCATATTCAGGAGTTTGAAGCACAGTGGAAGAACAGGAAGGCAAAAAGAGCAGGACGTGAGGAGTATGTTCCTATTTATAATACGGAAGATGCAGCGGCCGCTTGCGAGCTGATGATACCTGTAGATTACAATCAGGTTGTAAAAGTATGTGATGAATTTCAAATAAAATTTGTAGATGCAGGGCATTTACTAGGTTCATCAAGTATAGAAATGAAAGTTACGGAGAATGGTGTAAGTAAAACAATTATTTTCTCCGGCGATATTGGAAACATTAACAAGCCTATAATCAAGGATCCTGAAACTTTAAAAGGTGCGGACTATGTTTTGATTGAGTCAACATACGGTGACAGATTACATGAAGAGCGACCAGACTACATTAAAACATTAACGAAAGTTTTAGAGGAAACTTTTGAAAAAGGTGGTAATGTTGTTATTCCGTCATTTGCAGTTGGACGAACTCAGGAAATGTTATATTTCTTAAGGATAATAAAAAAAGCAAATTTGATAAAAAAATATCCTGATTTTGAGGTTTATGTTGATAGCCCGTTGGCTGTGCAGGCAACGAATATTTTTAATAACAATGTAGTTGACTGCTTTGATGAGGAAACGAAGAAACTGATTAATGATGGAATTAACCCTCTTCAGTTTGAGGGCTTGAAAGTTTCTGTAACAAGCAATGATTCCATTGCAATTAATGAGGATACCAAGCCAAAAGTTATTCTATCAGCATCGGGTATGTGCGAGGCAGGTAGAATAAGACATCATTTGAAACACAATCTGTGGAAAGAAAACTCAACAATTCTTTTCGTTGGTTATCAGGCAATTGGCACGTTAGGAAGAAATCTTCTTGAAGGTGCAACTTCAGTAAAACTTTTTGGTGAAGAAATTGCAGTAAAAGCAAGAATTGAAAGCCTTAAAGGAATTAGCGGTCATGGTGACCAAAAAGAATTGATAAGATGGCTTGAAGCAATGGAAATTAAGCCTGAAAAAGTTTTCGTAGTTCATGGTGAAGACAATGTGTGCGATTATTTTGCTAATCTTTTGGATAAAGAACATGGCTTTAATACATATGCTCCTTATAGTGGTACGGAATTTGACCTTTTGACAGGTGAAATTATCAAAGAGGGAGTGCCTATTCCAATTAAGAAAAAATCAGCAAAGGAAAGAAGGGCATCCTCTGTTTACGAAAATTTACTTGCAGCAGGTCAGCGTTTGCTTGCAGTTATTAAGCGAAGCGAAGGAGGTACGAACAAAGATTTAGCTAAATTTACAAATCAGATTCAAAATTTGTGCGACAAGTGGGACAGATAATGACAAGCAAAAAGCGTGCCGAAAACGCTTAGTGCGATTATTGTGCTATTGAGGCAGCAGAGAAGTTTGATAACGAAAAATATGTAAGTATACGCATGAAATTCAAACTATTCTTTTATAAGTGGAATATAAATCGGTCAGATCCATCTCCTCCACAAACTGACTGAGTAATCGCAAGGAATCGTTCTCCGGAATAATTGTTTCGATGTTTAGTGGAAGGTTTAATTGATATCCGCTTCTATTTAAAGTATAATTCGTATGTGTTAATTTTGGTTTTTACATAACTTAATTATACACCTACAGCCAGACTTTTAGGAGCCTGGCTGTAGGTGTTTTTAAAAAAAAATTTTTATTGAAATAGGCTGCCGCTAGTGGGACAGCCCCTATTTTTATTTATGCAAATTATTATAATATATGGGAAAAAAAGAAAAGGAGAAAGTGTAAAAGAAAACCACACCAGGAGGTTGTTATGGGTAAGGCTAAATTAAATAGGAAATGGACATCACTAATATTGATTTTAGCACTGGTTGCAACAATTATCCCAACCAGTGTCTATGGCAATTTATTGGTGAGCAGAAGCACAAACGGCGTGGCAATTCCCAGAGGATGTAATGTACCTTCTTTCTATTGAAAAAATATGAGATAAATGTAAAATTAAAAGTGCAAAAAGGCTGAAAAGGATTTTAAACATGAAAAACGGAACAATGTTTTCGGACCTAACTAAATACAAAAACAAGGATTTTTACAAAGAACATAAATATGTACAGTTTGACACAACAAAAGCCAGTGGAACCTATCTGGTAGTTTATGCTTTTGTTTCAGAAGTAAATGTGAAAAATGCATTTGAATACTATAACGCAGAGAACTGGTCAGACAAGAAAAAAACTCTAAAATACATAGAAAAACTTTCGAAGCTGAAACTCTACGATACAGGTGAGCAGATTACATCAAAGGACAAAATAATAACATTGTCCACTTGTGAAAATACAAATGAAAACAGCAGAATGGTAGTGGTTTGTAAAAAAAGTTGAAAAATAGGACGAAAATAAAATGATTTATTTACTAAAAAGCGAAATAGTAAATTGTAATCATTTATAAAATGCTATATAATTGACAGTTGGAAATGAAAGGTTTTGAATCCCATGCAGGAAGTGAAAAAGTGCCATTGGCTTAACGAAAAAAATGAAAAATATGTTGAATATCACGATAAGGAATGGGGCGTTCCTGTTCATGATGACCACAAGTTATTTGAAATGCTTCTATTGGAGGGTTTTCAGGCTGGTTTGTCATGGGAATGTGTTTTAAACAAAAGGGAAGCTTTTAGAGAGGCTTTCGATAACTTTGATTTAGAAAAAATTTGTAACTATGATGCAAACAAATTAGAAGAATTAAGAAATAATCCCGGCATAATCAGAAACAAGCTGAAAATTTCAGCTACGGTTAAGAATGCAAAAGCTTTCAAAAATATTATTGCAGAGTTTGGCAGCTTTGATAAATACATCTGGGGATTTACAAACTATAAAATCATTTATGAATACGATAAAACAACCTCTGATTTGTCAGATACAATTTCAAAAGATTTAAAGAAGAGGGGGATGAGCTTTGTGGGAAGCACAATTATTTATTCATATTTGCAGGCAGTAGGAATAATCAATTCCCATGAGCCACAGTGTTTTTTATACAACGTAATGTAACCTAAAAATAAATTAAACGTATCAGGTGCGTAGAATATCGCAAGTGACATTCTTTGTTGTTACAGAAAAAATATAAAAAGTTATAAAAGAAAAATGAAAAGAATAAGTACAAAAAGAAGGAATATAAAATGAAAAAAGAAGAAAAGACAAATGTAATGAGAGTTTTGGACAGCAAAAAGATTAATTACAAAAGCCACAATTATGTAGCCTCAGAGGCAGTAGCCGGTGACCAGGTAGCAAAAGCACTAGGTCAGGATCCTAATGGGGTCTTTAAGACTTTAGTTACGGTTTCAAAATCAAAAAACTATTACGTTTTTTTGGTTCCTGTTTGTAAAGAACTTGATTTAAAGAAGGCAGCAAAAGCTGTTGGCGAGAAGAAAATTGAAATGCTTAAGTCAAAAGAACTTTTACCACTTACAGGTTATATACATGGTGGCTGTTCTCCAATAGGAATGAAAAAGTTCTTTAAGACAACAATTGACGAAACAGCAAAGAATTACGACACCATTATGTTTAGCGGCGGCAAAATCGGTTATCAGGTAGAGTTGGCACTTGGAGATTTGGAAAAGGTTATCCGCTTCCAGTTAGCAGACATTACAGAGTAAAAATATAAATAAAAGAGGAAAAGAAATGAAGGTTTATTATTTTAATATAACACCATTAAGAAATAAAAATATATTTGCACAAAAAGTTAAAGAAGTAAGTCCAAGAAGACTTGCAAAAATCGAAAGACTAAAGAAAACAGACGATAAGTTAAGATGTCTCGGCGCAGGCTTGCTTATTAATTACATACGTGAAAAGTTTGATATTAAAGACGAAATTATGGTAGCAAAAAATGGCAAACCTCATTTTACAAGAACAAAAATGTCTTTTAATATCTCCCATTCAGGAAACTACGTTGTTATTGTTGTGTCAGAATATAATATCGGTATAGACATTCAAAGAATGGAAAAACACAATCATCTAATTGCCGAAAAGAATTTCTGCGCAAATGAGTGTGCTTATATAAACGAGAACGACAACTACGAAATTCAAAGACAAAGATTCCACGAAATTTGGACCATAAAAGAAGCCTATCTTAAAAACATTGGCATAGGTTTAAGAAAACCCTTAAATTCTTTTGAAATTGATTTAAGCCATGGCAATCCAAGAATTATAGATAATCCCGGCTACGCCATCTTGCAAATCAAGTTAGATAAGCTTTACGTTATGGCAATTTGCTCAGATATTCGAGATAAAGAATTTACAATGGAAGAAGTGGAAATATAAATTATCAAATGTTAATTAAGTTTAGGGATAACATAAATAATTAAGTTTAAGAAGAATATAAAAATTAAGTTTAAGAATAGTACAATAATTTTAGATTAAGAATAATATCAAGTTTAAGTATTGTATTAGATTTAAGAATAACTAGGAATTTTATAATAAAAACAGTTATGAAATAATATAATTTACTGTAGTAGATTGGGACAAAGGCCCCATTACATTACAGTGAGTAATATTATAATCATAACTGTTTATTTTTATATGTTAGAAATTCACATTAGTTTCTATGCCATATATAAAATCATTATTTGGAATTAGATGTTTCACTTATGTAATTTATTTACTCCAACGTCCTGAAGCCCCACAAGGTAAAACAAGACCATTTGATGATACAGGAAGCCCAATTTCTTCTGCTTCAACTTTTCCACCAAACTTTGGCACAATAGCAGTGTTAATCATATAATTCAAAACTGCCGGCTGTAAGCCTGTTGTATAAGAGTTAATAAGGAAGAATAAAGGATTATCACTTAAAATATTTGTACATAATTCCACAAATGGAAAAATGCTTTCCTCAATTTTCCAAGTTTCTCCCTTTGGACCTCTACCGTAAGAAGGTGGATCCATAATGATTCCATCATATTTGTTCCCACGACGGATTTCTCTTTCAACAAATTTTACACAGTCATCAACTAACCATCTCACAGGTCTGTCAGCAAGTCCTGAAGAAACGGCGTTTTCTTTTGCCCATGTAACCATTCCCTTTGAAGCGTCAACGTGTGTAACATGAGCACCGGCTTCTAGAGCAGCCAAAGTAGCCCCACCTGTATAAGCAAAAAGGTTTAATACCTTAACAGGTCTACCGGCATTGCGAATCTTCTCTGAAAACCAGTCCCAGTTAGTAGCTTGCTCTGGAAATAATCCTGTATGCTTAAAACTAAAAGGTTTAAGATTAAATGTAAGGTTCTTATAATTAATTGTCCATTGTTCAGGCAAATTGAAAAAGTCCCATTTTCCACCGCCTTTGTTGCTTCTGTGATAGTGACCGTTGTGCTTGTGCCAGCCTTTGTTTTTCTTTGGAGTGTTCCAAATAACCTGAGGGTCAGGTCTGACTAAAAGATAGTCACCCCATCTCTCTAATTTTTCTCCTGTTGAAGTATCTATAACTTCATAATCTTTCCAATTATCTGCAATCCACATAAATTAATCCTCTTTATCGTTAAAATTTAAAGTTAAGTATTTAATAGGTTACTTCCTATTATAATATGATTTTTAATATCTTGTATGATTAGTTCATAATGCATCCTGAAATATAATATTTAAATAATTAATAATTTATTTTTAAATAATCAATAATGTATTGCAAAATCCATTATTTAATAACCGCTAATATATTAACATAGAAAGCATCAATAAACAATTAAAAGTAATTAAAGTTTATTAAGTGTTAAAAGTTGAAAACGGTAAAAATATAAAAGAATTAGAAACAATAAAAGGTTGTTTCGATGAAGTGTTGTGTTATAATTATTTTAATTACAAAATATACAAAATTTGGAGGTAGCGTTATGGCAAATAAGTATGAGGGAACACAGACAGAGAAAAACTTAGAGGCTGCATTTGCAGGAGAATCACAGGCTAGAAATAAATACACATATTTTGCATCAGTTGCAAAGAAGGAAGGATATGAACAGATTTCTTCATTATTCTTAAAAACAGCTGACAATGAAAAGGAACATGCAAAAATGTGGTTCAAAGAATTAAGTGGTCTGGGAGATACATCAGAAAACCTTGCAGCAGCAGCTGAAGGTGAAAATTTCGAATGGACAGACATGTATGAAGGCTTTGCAAAGACAGCCGAAGAAGAGGGTTTCCCTGAACTAGCAAAGAAATTCCGTTTAGTTGCAGAAATTGAAAAACATCACGAAGAAAGATATCGTGCTTTACTTAAGAATATTGAAACAGCACAGGTATTTGAAAAGAGTGAAGTAAAAGTATGGGAATGCAGAAACTGCGGTCACATTTGCGTAGGAACAAAAGCACCGGAAGTTTGCCCTGTATGTAATCACCCACAGAGCTTCTTTGAAGTACATGCTGAGAATTACTAAATAGCAGAAATGTTATGAAAACATAGGTCATGTATTGAAAACACCTTTGGCAATGTATATACTGGTTATGTATATTGTCGGAGGTGTTTGTTTATGAAAAATAGTCAAGATATAGGATTGCCTAAATGTTTATTGAAGAAAAAAGAAACATTTTGAAAACTTAAAACTTTTTGAAAAAGGGTATTGCATTTAGAAAAGAGTTGTGTTATGATAACTCTTGCTGTGACATGATAGCGTTGAAACGTGAGGTTGCTACATTACATATATGTAGGTTTTCCGTGGAGCGAATGTCAAGTTAGGAAACTGGCGACAAGTCACTGTACAAATAATTGAGTCCACCATAGAGTGGAAACGTCCATGCGAAGTTGTAGAGAATACGACACGCACGGAAAGGTTGTACGGTCACCGCTTGTCGTGCTAAATAGTACGAAAAGGAGGCGGCTTTTTTTATGGCACAAGTAATGAGAATTACACTTAAGGCTTACGATCACAAATTAGTAGATCAGTCAGCTAAGAAAATTGTTGAAACTGCAAAGAAGACAGGAACAGAAGTTAGTGGTCCAGTACCTCTACCAACTAAGAAAGAAGTAGTTACTATTCTTAGAGCTGTTCATAAGTACAAAGATTCAAGAGAACAGTTTGAACAGAGAACTCATAAGAGACTCATCGATATCATTACTCCAAACCAGAAGGCAGTAGAAGCTTTATCAAAGCTTGAAATGCCAGCAGGTGTTTATATTGATATCAAAATGAAAAACAAATAGTGAGAAATTATCCTTGAAGGTTTATATAGATAATTAATCAGACGGATTAGTTATGAAACTGTTCTAGGATGATCGCGGAAAGCGATCCGCTGTAGATTAACAGGAGGTAATTAAAATGAAGAAAGCTATTTTAGCGAAAAAAGTTGGAATGACTCAGATCTTCAACGAAGCTGGCGAATTAGTACCAGTAACAGTTCTTCAGGCTGGACCTTGTGTAGTAACACAGGTTAAGACAGTTGAAAACGACGGTTACGATGCAGTACAGGTTGGTTTCGAAGATATCAGAGAAAAACTTGTTAACAAACCAGTTAAGGGAATGTTTGACAAGGCAGGCGTATCTTACAAGAGATATGTAAGAGAATTTAAACTCGAAGGTGAATACGCAGTTAAAGACGAAATCAAGGCTGAAATTTTTGAAGCTGGAGATAAGGTTGATGCAACTGCAATTGCAAAGGGAAAAGGATTCCAGGGCGCAATTAAGAGACATGGACAGTCAAGAGGACCTATGGCTCATGGTTCAAAGTATCATAGACATGCTGGTTCAAACGGTGCTTGTTCATCACCAAGTAAGGTATTTAAAGGAAAGAGAATGCCTGGTCACATGGGTGGCAAGAAGGTTACAACTCAGAACCTTGAAATCGTTAGAGTTGACGCAGAAAAGAACTTACTCTTAGTTAAAGGTGCTGTACCGGGACCTAAGAAAGCTTTAGTAACAATTAAAGAATCTGTTAAAGCCGGTAAGTAGTATTTGAAAGGAGGAACGCACAGATGGCAAAAGTATCTGTTTTAAATATGGAAGGAAGCGAAGTTGGAACAATCGAACTTAGCGATGCAGTATTTGGTGTTGAAGTTAATGAAAACTTAGTACATCAGGCTGTTGTAAGCCAGCTCGCAAACAAACGCCAGGGTACACAGAAAGCTAAAACTCGTTCAGAAGTTAGCGGTGGCGGAAGAAAACCATGGAGACAGAAAGGAACTGGTCATGCAAGACAGGGTTCAACAAGATCTCCACAGTGGACAGGCGGTGGAGTTGTATTCGCTCCAACACCAAGAGATTATTCATTTAAGATGAATAAGAAAGAAAAGAGATTAGCTCTTAAATCAGCATTAACATCAAGAGTTAATGAAGGAAAGTTAATCGTAGTTGACGAACTTAAGTTTGAAGCTCCTAAGACAAAGGAATTTGCAAAGGTTATGGCAAACTTAAAGGCTGACAAGGCATTAGTAGTATTAAACGAAAATGATGTTAACACAGTAAGATCAGCTAAGAACATCCCTACAGTGAAAACTGCTTTAACAAACACAATCAATGTATACGACATTCTTAAGTACGATACATTAGTAGTTGAAAAAGCAGCTGTAGCAACAATTGAGGAGGTGTACGCATAATGGCAGATATTAAATATTATGACGTTATACTTTCACCAGTTATTACTGAAAAAAGTATGAACGCTATGGCAGAAAAGAAATATACATTCTACGTTCACACAGAAGCTACTAAGTCACAGGTTGCAGATGCAGTTGAAAAAATGTTCGAAGGAGCAAAAGTAGAAAGCGTTAGCACAATGAACTTAAACGGCAAGAACCGTAGACGTGGTTATGTAACTGGAAAGACAGCAACTAAGAAGAAAGCTATCGTTCAGTTAACAGAAGACAGTGCAGATATTGAAATCTTCGCTGGTTTATAGATTGCGGTAAGGAGGGACCCACAAAGTGGGAGGATACCTTATCGCTTACAGGAAATAGTTAGACGCAGAAACAAGCGTGATAATAAATGTTTAGTTTGAAAGGAGAATTAAAATGGGAATTAAGACATTTAACCCATACACACCTTCAAGAAGAGCTATGACTATGCTTGACAATGCAGAGATTACAAAGGCAGCACCAGAGAAGTCTTTAACAGTATCTCTCAAGAAAACAGCTGGTCGTAACAATCAGGGTAAAATAACAGTTAGACACCATGGTGGTGGTTCTAGAAGAAAATATAGAATTATCGACTTTAAGAGAAACAAAGTTGATGTTCCAGCAACAGTTAAGAGTATTGAATATGATCCAAACAGAACAGCAAACATCGCATTAATTTGCTACGCTGATGGTGAAAAGACTTATATCCTTGCTCCTAACGGATTAAAAGTTGGCGATGTACTTATGAATGGTGAAAACGCTGAAGTTAAAGTTGGTAACTGCTTACCATTATCAGCTATCCCAGTTGGTACAGAAATCCACAACATTGAGTTATATCCAGGAAAGGGTGGACAGTTAGTTCGTGCTGCCGGAAACGTAGCTCAGTTAATGGCTAAGGAAGGCAAATATGCAACATTGAGACTTCCTTCAGGAGAAATGAGATTAGTACCTTTAGTTTGCAGAGCAACAATCGGTACTGTTGGTAATATTGAACACGGTCTTGTAAACATTGGTAAAGCAGGACGTAAGCGTAATATGGGTATCAGACCTACAGTTCGTGGTTCTGTTATGAACCCTAATGACCATCCACACGGTGGTGGTGAAGGACGTGCACCAGTTGGTCGTCCAGGTCCATGTACACCTTGGGGTAAACCAGCACTTGGCTTAAAGACTCGTAAGAAGAATAAGAAGTCAAACAAGATGATCGTTAGAAGACGTGACGGAAAGAACATGAAATAGGAGGTAGAAACTAATGGCTAGATCATTAAAAAAAGGCCCATTTGCGGATGAGAGCTTAATGAAGAAGATTGAAGCATTGAACGAGACTGATGAAAAGACAGTTGTTAAGACTTGGTCAAGACGTTCAACAATTTTCCCACAGATGGTTGGACACACAATCGCTGTCCATGATGGTAGAAAGCATGTTCCAGTATATGTTACAGAAGATATGGTTGGACATAAACTTGGTGAATTCGTTTCTACTAGAACTTACAGAGGACACGGAAAAGACGAAAAGAGAGGTTAAATAACCGTTAGAATTTGAAAGGAGGTCTCATCTATGGCAAAAGGACATAGATCCCAGATAAAGAGAGAGAGAAATGCTAATAAAGATACAAGACCATCAGCTAAGTTATCTTACGCTAGAGTGTCTGTACAGAAGGCATGCTTCGTTTTAGATGCCATCAGAGGTAAAGATGTTGAAACAGCAATCGGTATTTTAACATACAACCCAAGATATGCATCAAGCGTAATTTTGAAATTATTAAATTCAGCTATTGCAAATGCTGAAAACAACAATAACATGGATGTTAGTAAACTTTACATTGCAGAATGCTATGCAAATTCAGCACCTACAATGAAGAGAATCAAACCTAGAGCACAGGGTAGAGCTTATAGAATCTTAAAGAGAAACAGCCACATTACTATTGTGCTTGATGAGAGATAAGATAGGAGGCAAAGTATGGGACAGAAAGTTAATCCACATGGATTAAGAGTCGGAGTTATTAAAGACTGGGACTCAAGATGGTATGCAGAAGCTGATTTTGCTGACAACCTAGTTGAAGACTACAAAATCAGAACATACTTAAAGAAGAGATTATACAGTACAGGTGTTTCTAAGATTGAAATCGAAAGATCATCTGACAGAGTAAGAGTTAATGTTTACACAGCTAAGCCTGGTCTTGTAATCGGAAAAGGTGGCGCTGAAATAGAAAAAGTTAAAGCTGAAGTTCAGAAAATGACAGATAAGAAGTTATTCATGGACGTTAAAGACGTTAAGAGACCTGATAAGGATGCACAGCTTGTTGCAGAAAACATTGCACAGCAGTTAGAAAACCGTGTATCTTTCAGAAGAGCTATGAAGTCTGCAATGTCTAGAACAATGAAGGCTGGAGCTTTAGGAATTAAGGCTTCAACATCAGGACGTCTTGGTGGTGCTGATATGGCTCGTACAGAGTTCTACAGCGAAGGAACAATTCCACTTCAGACATTACGTGCTGATATCGATTATGGTTTCGCGGAAGCTGATACAACTTACGGAAAAGTAGGTGTAAAGGTTTGGATTTACAACGGCGAAATACTTCCAACTAAAGAAGGGAGCGATAAATAATGTTAATGCCAAAAAGAGTTAAACATAGAAAACAGTTCCGTGGTTCTATGAGAGGAAAAGCAACTAGAGGAAACAAGATTTCATATGGTGAATATGGTATCGTAGCAATGGAACCTGGTTGGGTTAAGTCAAATCAGATTGAAGCTGCCAGAATTGCTATGACACGTTACGTAAAGCGTGGTGGTAAAGTTTGGATCAAGATTTTCCCAGACAAGCCAGTAACAGCTACACCAGCTGAAACTCGAATGGGTAAAGGTAAAGGTGCACTTGAATATTGGGTAGCAGTAGTTAAGCCAGGAAGAGTAATGTTCGAAATTTCAGGAGTCCCTGATGAAGTGGCTAAAGAAGCATTACGTCTTGCAACACACAAACTTCCAATTAAATGCAAGGTTGTATCTCGTGAAGATTTAGAAGGCGGTGATAACAGTGAAAATTAAGGAATATGTAGAAGATTTAAGAGCAAAATCAGCTGCAGAATTAGAAGATGAATTAGTAGCTGCTAAAAAGGAACTTTTCAATTTAAGATTCCAGAACGCAACAAACCAGTTAGATAACACAAGCAGAATTAAAGAAGTTAGAAAAAATATTGCCAGAATTCAGACTTTAATAGTTGAAAAGGCAAATGCTGCTGAATAGTTACAGGTTAATCCCTAATTAAGAAAGGAGAATTGTTGTGGAAAGAAATTTAAGAAAAACACGTACAGGAAAAGTTGTCAGCGACAAGATGGATAAGACAATCGTTGTTGCTGTAGAGGATCATGTAAAGCATCCTTTATATAACAAAATCGTTAAGAGAACTTACAAATTAAAAGCTCATGACGAAGAAAACCAGTGCGGTATCGGTGATACAGTAAAAGTTATGGAAACAAGACCACTTTCAAAGGATAAGAGATGGAGACTTGTTGAAATTATTGAAAAGGCTAAATAGGCCTTATATAGAGATAGGAGGAATACAGCATGATTCAACAGGAAAGTAGACTTAAAGTTGCTGATAATACAGGCGCTAAAGAATTACTTACAATCAGAGTAATGGGCGGATCTACTAGAAGATATGCTAACATTGGTGATGTTATCGTTGCTACTGTTAAAGATGCAACACCAGGCGGAGTTGTCAAAAAAGGTGACGTTGTAAGAGCCGTAGTAGTTCGTACTGTTAAAGGCGCTCGTCGTAAAGATGGTTCATACATCAGATTTGACGAAAATGCTGCTGTAATTATAAAAGATGATATGTCCCCAAGAGGAACTCGTATTTTTGGGCCAGTTGCTAGAGAATTAAGAGATAAGAAATTTATGAGAATAGTATCTTTAGCACCTGAAGTTTTATAGGAGGTACGCATAATGTCAGCTATGAAGATTAAAAAGGGCGATACTGTAAAGGTTATCGCAGGTAAAGATAAAGGTAAAGAAGGTAAGGTTGTTGCCGTTGATGTTAAAAAGGGTACAGTAACAGTTGAAGGTGTTAATATGCATACAAAACATACTAAGCCAAGTGCTCAGAACCAGAACGGTGGAATCGTAACTCAGGAAGGACCTATTAATGTATCTAACGTTATGCTTGTTGTAAAAGGACAGGTTACAAGAGTTGGATTCAAAGTAGAAGATGGAAAGAAAGTACGTATTGCCAAGAAGACAGGCGACGTAATCGATTAATTGAGAGAGGAGGTCCAGAAAGTTGAGCAGACTTAAAGAAAAGTATTTAAACGAGATTAAGGATGAAATGCAGAAGAAGTTCCAGTATAAGAATGTTATGCAGATTCCAAAACTCGATAAGATTGTTATAAACATGGGTGTTGGCGAAGCAAAGGAAAACGCTAAAATCTTAGACACAGCTGTTAAAGATCTTGAAACAATTACAGGTCAGAAGGCTGTTGTAACAAGAGCTAAAAATTCAGTAGCTAACTTCAAGTTAAGAGAAGGACAGCCAATCGGATGTAAGGTTACTCTTAGAGGAGAAAGAATGTATGAATTCTTAGATAGATTAGTAAATCTAGCACTTCCTCGTGTAAGAGACTTTAGAGGTGTTAATCCAAATGCATTTGATGGAAGAGGAAACTACGCTCTTGGTATTAAAGAACAGATTATTTTCCCAGAAATCGAATACGATAAGGTTGATAAGGTTAGAGGTATGGACATTATCTTTGTTACTACAGCTAACACTGATGAAGAAGCTCGTGAATTATTGGCACAATTTAACATGCCATTTGCAAAGTAATTAGGAGGTAGACCCATGGCTAGAACTGCTATGAAAGTTAAACAGCAAAGAAAAGCTAAATTCTCAACACAGGCTTACAACCGTTGTAGAATCTGTGGTCGTCCACATGCTTATTTAAAGAAATACGGAATCTGCAGAATTTGCTTCCGTGAATTAGCATATAAAGGACAGATACCAGGCGTTAAGAAAGCAAGCTGGTAAGAGAAAATTTGAAGGAGGAAGTAAACTATGACTATGAGTGATCCAATCGCAGATATGCTTACAAGAATTCGTAATGCAAATACTGCAAAACATGATACTGTAGATGTTCCTGCATCAAAGATGAAATTAGCTATTGCTGAAATTCTTGTAAATGAAGGATATATCACAAAGTATGAAGTTTTAGAAGAAGGAAACTTCAAGACAATTAGAATTACATTAAAATATGGTGCAGACAAGAACGACAGAGTTATTACAGGAATCAAGAAGATTTCAAAACCTGGTCTTCGTGTTTATGCTGGAAAAGATGAATTACCAAGAGTTCTTGGTGGACTTGGAACAGCAATCATATCAACAAACAAAGGTGTGATTACAGATAAAGAAGCTAGAAAAGCAAACGTAGGTGGAGAAGTTCTCGCATTCGTTTGGTAATTAATTTAAACAGTGCAATATGAACAAGTGAATATGAAGAGAAATCTTCATTATTCACACTATGTTCATCACTATTTAGACGAAATATAAGGAGGTAAGGCGAAATGTCACGTATAGGAAGAATGCCTATCGCTATTCCATCAGGTGTAACTGTTGAAGTAGCAGAAAATAATAAAGTGACTGTCAAAGGACCAAAGGGAACTCTTGAAAGAGTTTTACCAGAGGCTATGGACATTAAAGTTGACGGTGAAGAAGTCGTTGTATCAAGACCAAATGATTTAAAGAAAAACAAAGCTTTACATGGTCTTACAAGAACACTTATTTACAACATGGTTATTGGTGTAACAGAAGGTTACGAAAAGAAACTTGAAGTAAACGGTGTTGGATACAGAGCACAGAAACAGGGTAAGAAGTTAGTACTTTCACTTGGTTATTCACATCCAGTTGAAATGGAAGATCCAGAAGGAATCGAAACAGTTCTTGATGGACAGAACATAATCATTGTAAAAGGTATTGATAAAGAAAAAGTAGGCCAGTACGCTGCAGAAATCAGAAGTAAGAGAGAACCTGAACCATATAAGGGTAAGGGTATCAAGTACGATACTGAGGTTATCAGACGTAAAGTTGGTAAGACTGGTAAATAATAAAGGAGTGTAGAGAATGGTTAGTAAGAAATCTAGAAGCGAAATTCGCGTTAAGAAACATAACAGACTGCGTAATCATTTAAGTGGAACAACTGAATGTCCACGTTTAGCAGTTTTTAGAAGTAATAATCATATATATGCTCAGATTATTGACGATACAGTTGGAAAAACTCTTGTAGCAGCATCCACAGTAGAAGCTGACGTTAAGAAAGAGTTAGAAAAAACTAATAACGTTGATGCCGCAGCATATGTTGGTAAAGTTATTGCAGAAAGAGCAGTTGAAAAAGGTATTAAGGAAGTTGTATTTGATAGAGGCGGCTTCATTTACCAGGGAAAAGTTCAGGCATTAGCAGACGCAGCTAGAGAAGCTGGTCTGGAATTTTAGTTGAGGAGGTAACACACATGAGACGTGATATAATTGATGCAAGTCAGTTAGAGTTAGAAGAGACAGTAGTATCTATCAAACGTGTTACTAAGGTAGTAAAGGGTGGACGTAATATGCGTTTCGCAGCTTTAGTAGTAGTTGGTGATAAACATGGACACGTTGGTGCAGGTTTAGGAAAAGCAGCTGAAATTCCTGAAGCAATTCGTAAAGGTAAAGAGGATGCTATAAAGAACCTTATTACTGTTCCTATGGATGAAAACAATAGTATTCCATACGACATTATTGGAAAATTCGGAAGTGCAGAAGTACTTCTTAAGAGAGCTAAAGAAGGTACTGGAGTTATCGCCGGTGGTCCTGCACGTAGTGTTGCAGAATTAGCTGGTATTACAAACATTCGTACAAAGTCTTTAGGTTCAAAGAATAAGCAGAACGTAGTTCTTGCTACAATTGAAGGATTAGCTGCATTAAAGACTCCAGAAGAAGTAGCTACACTTCGCGGTAAAACTGTAGAAGAGATTTTAGGCTAATAAGGGAGGTAATTAGAAATGGCAGATAAATTAAGAATTACTTTAGTAAAATCAACAATTGGAGCAGTTCCAAAGAATAAAAAGACAGCTGAAGCTTTAGGACTTACAAAGCTTAACAAGACAGTTGAAATGCCTGACAACGCTGCAGTCAGAGGTATGATTCAGAGAGTTAGACATTTAGTTAAAGTTGAAGAAATTTAATTTAGATAGGAGGTGCGACAATGGATTTATCAAATTTAAAGCCTGCAGAAGGTTCAAAACATAGTGATAATTTCAGAAGAGGCCGTGGACATGGTTCAGGAAATGGTAAGACAGCTGGTAAAGGTCATAAAGGACAGAAAGCTCGTTCAGGAAGCCCTAGACCTGGTTTCGAAGGTGGTCAGATGCCATTATATAGAAGAATTCCTAAGAGAGGATTCACTAATATTAATACAAAAGATATCGTTGGTATCAATGTTACTGCATTAGAAAGATTCGAAAATGATACAGTTGTTACAGTTGAAACATTACTTGAAGCAGGTGTAATCAAAAATGCTAGAGATGGCGTTAAGATTCTTGGGGATGGTGAATTAACTAAAAAGCTTACAGTAAAAGTAAATGCATTTAGTGAAGTAGCTAAGGCAAAAATCGAAGCGGCAGGCGGAACTTGCGAGGTGATCTAATATGTTAGAAACCTTCAAGAAAGCATTAAAAGTTAAAGAAATCAGAAAAAGATTATTATACACATTTTTTATGTTAATAGTTGTGAGACTTGGTTGTCAGATCCCTATTCCATTTGTGAATGGGGACGCAATCGCTCAGGTTATGAGACACTTTGCAAATGAGAACTTTAGTTTCTTCTCAGCTATTACAGGTGGTTCGATGGAAAAGATGTCAATTTTTGCTCTTAACATCACACCATACATCACAGCATCAATCATTATGCAATTGTTAACAATTGCTATACCAAAACTTGATGAACTTCAAAAAGATGGAGAAGAAGGTAGAAAGAAAATCGCTGAAGTTACACGTTATTTAACAGTAGCATTAGCATTAATCGAATCTACAGCAATGGTTATCGGTTTCGGAAATCAGGGAATTTTCGATACAGATGCTGTTAAATACTCAGCAATGCACGACATTAGAAAATGGGGTGTAATTGTAACAGGTATTTTAGCAATGACAGCCGGTTCTGCAGTATTAATGTGGATTGGTGAGCAGATTACTGAAAAGGGTGTAGGAAATGGTATTTCTATCGTTCTTACAATTAACATCATTTCAGGTATGCCTAGTGATATTGCTAACTTATTCAAGAACTTTGTATTTAAAGAAGGAATGTCAATCGGTGGTAGATTATTATCAGCATGCGTTATTTTGGGCGTTATAGTTGGTATCATCGTATTGGTAGTAATTCTTCAGGGTGCAATCAGAAAGATTGCAGTACAAATGTCTCAGAAGGTACAGGGTAGAAGACAGGTAGGTGGACAGCAGTCAAATATACCTCTTAAGGTTAATACAGCTGGTGTTATTCCAATTATCTTCGCTTCATCATTATTACAGTTCCCTGTAGTAATTGCATCATTCTTTGGTAAGTCACCTGAATGGTCACATTACTTAAGCCAGTCACACTGGTGTAATCCTTCAAATCTTAAATATTCAATTGGTTTTGTAGTATACTTATTATTAGTAATATTCTTTGCTTACTTCTATACTTCAATAACATTCAACCCTCGTGAAGTTGCTAAGAACTTAAACGACAGAGGTGGATTTATACCTGGTATCAGAAGTGGTAAGCCAACAGTAGAATATTTAACAAATATTTTGAATTACATTATTTTAATTGGTGCTATTGGTCTTATTATTGTAGCCGCTATCCCAATTTTAGCTTCAGGTATTTTTGGAGCACAGGTTGGATTCGGTGGAACATCTATTATCATCATTGTTGGTGTTATTTTAGAAACACTTGAAACAATTAAGTCAATGGTAACAGAAAAGAATTACAGCACAATTAAAGGAATATTTTAACATAAGTTTAGGGGACGGTGTTGCACTGCCCCCTAAATGTACTATAATTTGAAATTTTTAATAGTAACTATTGCAAATCCATGTTTATTTATGCTTTAATAGAAGTTATGAGAATATTTATAACGTTTATTAATGTAGAAGGAGGCAAATATGAAAATTGTAATGCTTGGAGCACCTGGTGCCGGAAAAGGAACACAGGCAAAGATGATTGCTGAAAAATATAGTATTCCTCATATTTCAACAGGAGATATTTTTAGAGCAAACATCAAAAATGGTACAGAATTAGGAAAAAAAGCAAAGTCTTTTATTGATAAGGGACAGTTAGTTCCTGATGAATTAACATTAGACTTGATTATGGATAGATTTAAAGAAGACGATTGCAAAAACGGATATGTTTTAGACGGTTTTCCAAGAACTATTCCACAGGCAGAAGCTTTAGATGAAGCTTTGAAGGCAAATGGAGAAAAAGTTGATTTTGCAATCGATATTGATGTTCCGGACGAGAACATCGTTAGAAGAATGGGCGGAAGACGTGCATGTGTAAACTGTGGAGCTACATATCATATTGTTTACAGCCCAACAAAGGTTGAAGGAAAATGCGATAAGTGCGGAGAAGAACTTATTGTAAGAGATGATGATAAGCCTGAAACAGTATTAAGCCGTTTGGAAGTTTATCATAATCAGACTCAGCCACTTATTGATTACTATAATGAACAGGGCATCTTAAAGAGTGTTGATGGAACAATTGATATGAAAGATGTATTTAATGAAATAGTAAAGATATTAGGAGCATAAGAAAATGCCAGTAACAATTAAATCAGAAAGAGAAATTAATTTAATGAGAGAGGCAGGAAAGATTCTTGCTAAAGTTCACGAACAGCTTGCACAGGAAGTAAAGGCAGGCATGTCATCTTATGAAATAGATAAGATATGTGAAGAAATTATTAGAAGTTATGATTGTATTCCTTCATTCTTAGGTTACGAAGGATATCCGGGAAGTGTGTGCATTTCAATTAATGATGAAGTTGTACATGGTCTTCCAAACAAAGATAAAATTGTCAGAGATGGCGATATTGTAAGTTTAGATACAGGTGTTATTTGGAAAGGCTATCAGTCAGATGCCGCAAGAACAATTGCTATCGGAGAAATCAGCAAAGAAGCACAGCAGTTAATTGATGTAACAAAGCAGAGTTTCTTTGAAGGTATAAAATTTGCAAAAGAAGGAAACCATCTATATGATATATCTGCAGCAATCGGTGATTATGCAGAAAAATTTGGATACGGTGTTGTAAGAGAATTAGTAGGTCATGGAATTGGTACAGAAATGCATGAAGATCCACAGATACCAAACTTCAGACAGAAGAGACGTGGCATGAAGCTTCAGGCAGGCATGACACTTGCTATTGAACCAATGATTAACATGGGAAGACCTGATGTTGCATGGACTGATGATGACTGGACAGTTGTAACAGATGATGGTTCATTATCAGCACATTATGAAAACACAATTCTTATTACAAAGGGTGAACCGGAAATCTTATCACTCTAAAATTTAGGAGGAACAAAAATGTCAAAGGCAGACGTAATTGAAATTGAAGGAAAAGTTGTTGAAAAATTACCAAACGCAATGTTTAAGGTAGAATTAGAAAATGGACATATTGTTTTAGCTCACATTAGTGGTAAATTAAGAATGAACTATATTAAGATTTTACCGGGTGATACAGTAACAATTGAAATGTCACCATACGATCTTTCAAAAGGAAGAATCATCTGGCGTGATAAATAAGCAACGCATTTCTCAATAAAAGAGCAAACTTGTGCTCCCACAAGAGTTTGCTCTTTTATTTGGAAATTAACTTAGGTAACTATTAATTAAAATAAATTAATAAAATTTCAAAAAAGTTCTTGTAATATTTTGAAAACTATGATATTATCATACTTGGACTTTTTTGTGGAAGGAGGATTTTACTGTGAAAGTTAGATCATCAGTTAAACCAATTTGCGAAAAATGCAAAGTCATTAAAAGAAAAGGAATCGTAAGAGTAATTTGCGAAAATCCAAAGCACAAACAGCGTCAGGGCTAATTTATAAGTTTTTGATATAAAGTGAATGATTTTTATTGTTCACTTGTTTGTGTGTTTGTAGTTATTATATGTATTATAACTACATTTTAGCATGCGGCTGCAGTAATTCTAGTGTTACATAGTATCTAGTGTGATAGAGAATTACTATTATAATATGAGGGTATTATTCCCGGAGATTAGTAGAAAATTTGCTGAACTACTAATACGAAGAAACTTTAAACTGTGAATTTTTGGATGCGTACACATTTCAGACGTGTTACACACGGGCTACGTTATTTAATGATTCATACAAATTAACTAATGGAGGTTATACACATGGCTCGTATTTCAGGTGTTGATTTACCAAGAGAAAAGAGAGTTGAGATTGGCTTGACTTATATTTATGGTATCGGTATTTCAAGTTCTAAAAAGATTTTAGCTGAAGCTGGTGTAAATCCTGACACAAGATGTAAGGATTTAACTGACGAAGAAGTTAAGAAGATTAGTGAAGTTATCGATGCAAGTCAGACAGTAGAAGGTGATTTAAGAAGAGAAATCGCTTTAAACATTAAGAGATTACAGGAAATTGGATGCTATAGAGGTATCCGTCATAGACGTGGACTTCCTGTTCGTGGCCAGAATACAAAAAATAATGCCAGAACAAGAAAAGGTCCTAAGAGAACTGTAGCAAACAAGAAAAAATAGTTAGAAACCCATAAGGGAGGTTAGTTTAGAAATGGCTAAGAAAGTTACAAAGAAAGTGACAAAGAAGCGTGTTAAGAAAAACGTTGAACACGGACAGGCACATATCCAGGCATCATTTAATAATACAATTGTCACATTGACAGATGCTGAAGGAAATGCTTTATCATGGGCAAGTGCTGGCGGTCTAGGATTTAGAGGTTCAAAGAAATCTACTCCTTATGCAGCTCAGATGGCAGCAGAAACTGCAACAAAAGCAGCTTTAGTTCATGGTTTAAAATCAGTAGATGTTATGGTTAAGGGTCCAGGATCAGGTAGAGAGGCAGCTATTCGTGCCCTTGCTACATGTGGTCTTGAAGTTACATCAATTAAGGACGTAACTCCAGTTCCTCATAATGGATGTCGCCCACCAAAACGTAGAAGAGTCTAATTTAGGAGGGAATAGAAATGGCAGTAAATAGAGTTCCTGTTCTTAAAAGATGTAGATCACTTGGTTTAGATCCAATTTATTTAGGAATAGACAAGAAATCAAATAGAAATTTAAACAGATCTAGTAGAAAGATGAGTGAATATGGTCTTCAGTTAAGAGAAAAGCAGAAAGCTAAATTCATTTACGGCGTACTAGAAAAGCCTTTTAGAAATTACTACAAGAAGGCACAGAGACAGCCTGGACAGACAGGTGAAAATCTTATGATTATGTTAGAAACTCGTCTTGATAACGTAGTATTCCGTATGGGATTTGCTAGAACAAGAAAAGAAGCTAGACAGATTGTAGATCATAAACATGTTTTGGTAAACGGTAAGCAGGTAAACATTCCTTCATACCTTATCAAGGCTGGTGATGTAATTGAAATCAAAGAGGACTGCAAAGGTTCACAGAGATACAAGGACATTATCGAAGTTACTGGTGGAAGAACAGTCCCAGCATGGGTTGAAGTAGACCAGGATAATCTTAAGGGTGAAATCAAAGAACTTCCTAAGAGAGAAGAAATTGATGTACCTGTAGATGAAATGCTTATTGTCGAATTATATTCTAAATAATATATATTTATTTATATTATTGTTCCCAATAAGTTTAAGCAATTCCCAAAAAAGGAGGGGCTATTAGTGTTCGATTTTGAGAAACCAAATATTTTAGTAGAAAAATCAGATGATGGAAGATACGGTAAGTTTGTAGTAGAACCACTTGAAAGAGGTTACGGTACAACACTTGGAAATGCTTTAAGAAGAATTATGCTTTCATCTTTACCTGGATCTGCTGTAAGTCAGATTAAGATTGACGGAGTTCTTCATGAATTTAGTACAATTCCAGGAGTTAAGGAAGATGTTACAGAAATAGTTTTAAACATAAAGCAGTTAGAAATTAAGAATACCAGTGCAACAGATGAACCTAAAATTGCTCATATTGATGTTACTGGCGACCAGGTAGTTACAGCTGCTGATATCCAGGTAGATTCTGATATTGAAATTTTAAACCCTGATTTGGTTATTGCAACACTTAACGGTGGTGCTGATAGCAAACTTAGTATGGAGTTAATCATTACTAAGGGAAGAGGTTATGTAAGTTCAGATAAGAATAAAAACGATAACTTACCTATCGGAGTTATTGCTGTAGATTCAATCTACACACCAGTAGAAAGAGTTAATATGGCTGTTGAAAATACTCGTGTAGGTCAGGTTACTGATTTTGACAAGCTTACATTAGATGTATATACAAATGGTACATTAGATACTGATGAAGCTGTAAGTTTAGCATCAAAAGTTCTTTGTGAACACTTAAAATTATTCATTGACCTTTCAGAAACTACAAAGGACATTGAAGTTATCGCTGAACCAGTTGATGATGAAATTGATAAAGTGTTAGAAATGAACATTGATGAATTAGAGTTATCAGTTCGTTCATACAATTGTTTGAAGAGAGCAGGTATCAATACAGTTGAGGAATTAGTAAATAAGACTTCAGATGATATGATGAAGGTTAGAAACCTTGGTCGTAAGTCATTAGAAGAAGTACTTGCTAAGTTAAAAGAACTCGGCCTTGGATTGAAACCAAGCGACGAAAACTAATAAACTAGAGTTTGTTAGCATTATGGAGGTAAGAAAATGGCAGGTTATAGAAAACTTGGAAGAACTTCAAGTCAGAGAAAAGCTTTAATTAGAGGTCAGGTTACTAGTCTTTTAAATAACGGCAAGATTGTTACTACTGAAACAAGAGCTAAGGAAATCAGAAAAGTTGCAGAAGGTCTTATTGCATTAGCAGTTAAGGAAAAAGATAACTTTGATGAAGTTGAAGTAACAGCAAAGGTTGCTCGTTTAGATAAAGATGGTAAGAGAGTCAAAGAAGTTGTTGATGGCAAGAAAGTAACAGTTTTCGATGAAGTAAAGAAAACTATTAAGAAAGATCAGCCTTCAAGACTTCATGCAAGACGTCAGATGAATAAAGTTCTTTACACAGTAACAAATAATGAAACTGGAAAGAAGAAAGATGCTAAGAAGGTAGACTTAACAAATAAGTTATTTGACGAAATTGCTCCTAAGTATGCAGATCGTAACGGTGGTTACACAAGAATCGTAAAGATTGGCCAGCGTAAAGGTGATGCAGCTATGGAAGTATTACTTGAATTAATCTAGTTGCGAAGCTTTGAGCGAAGCGATTTAATATTATAAAAAGAGAAGTATAAGTGCTGTATGCGCCTATACTTCTCTTTTTGGTTTGTAATTTAATTGAATTAAGACAATAAAACTAAAATTTATTGTCTGCAAAATTACAAAGACACACCAAAATTAAAAATACATTTACTAAGTTATAAAAGGTAGAACGAGATTTATTTTTTATTATAAAATTAGGAAAATAAAATAATATATTTCAATATATATAAATCAATAGCAAATAAGGAGAGAATAATTTTCCTCTAGTATTTTGTTAGACTTGTTAGTATAATATAATAAGTTTGCACTTAAGAAAGGAAAATACATGGAAATAAATACAATAATAGTAATAAACAAAATAGCAAATTTTATGTGTAGCATTTACTCACCAACATTGGCTATATGTGGGATAATAACTATTTTTATGAGTATTTTAGTTATACATGAGAAACCTTATATGATAATAAGTCTGTTGGTAACAAGAAAGTTCCAGCCGGCTAAGAAAAATCACAAGTATGCAGTTGTAATACCGGCTAGAAATGAAGAGCCTGTAATTAAGAACCTGATTAACAGTATTAAGAAGCAGGATTATCCCAGCGAGCTGGTTACAATATTTGTTATAGCCGATAATTGTACAGACAATACTGCAAAGGTAGCAAGAGAAAATGGTGCAATTTGCTACGAACATTTTAATCCTGATGAGAGAACAAAAGGTTTTGCGTTAAAATATGGATTTGAGCAGATTGAAAAGGATTATGGCATACAATCTTTTGAAGGATATTTTATTTTTGACTCAGATAACCTTCTGAAAAAAGATTATATTTCCAGAATGAATGATTCTTTCGATGCAGGAGAAAAAATCATTACTTCATATAGAAGTACAAAAAACTGGACAGAAAGCTGGATAGCTTCAACTTATGCAATTCATTGGTTACGTTCAATCAGATGGAGACATAGGGCACGTTCATTTTTACATTTGGCAACAAATATTCAGGGAACAGGATTTTTGTTTTCAAATGAAATAGTAAAAGATGGTTGGAAATATACATCTTTAACAGAAGATAGATCTTTAACTGCAGATTGTGTAGTTGAGGGCTATGAAATATCATATAATAACGACGCGATATTCTATGATGAACAGCCAACAAGCTTGAAAGTGGCACTTCGTCAGCGTTTAAGATGGTCCAAGGGGCATCTACAGGCGTTTGCAGAAAGTGGCTGGGGATTGTTTAAAAACATCTTTGTTGATAAGCATACAGAGCATAAAGAAGATGATGCCTGGTATGACTATTTATGGAGAACAATAAGACATAGATTCATGTCCTTTGATACATTTGCACAGTTAGTGCCAAAAAACATTGTATACATAGCAAAATGGATATTGACCAAACTTATTCTTTATCCATTTATTGTATGGAAAATAGGAGCAACTTTCTGGGTTTTCAATGGGGACAGTTATATAGCAACTTTGTGTAAACACATTTTTGGAAATATAAACATTACATTGGCTCCAGGTTGGAAATCCTATGGACTAAGCCTGTTACTTGTTATATGGGCAAGAATTTTCTATAGAATATGCAAATATTTCATTAATATTTGGATTGCAGTGTACATTTTTATAATAGAATACAAGAGAATACCAAAATTCAGTATATGGCGTAAAATTCTTTATTGTTTCACATGGCCTACATTTGATATTATCCAACGATATACTCAGTATGTAGCCTTGTTTAAGAAAGTTGAATGGAAGCCGATACCTCATAACAGTAAAGTTACAATTGAGGATATTGAAGAAGGTGCATAAAAAAATAGTTGCGACAGGCACGTACTTGATACGTAAATGTCGCAACTGTTTTTTATTATATATTCTTATAGGAAATTATTTTCCAAGTGTTTTGAAGTAATCATATTTCAGTGTTAAGTCATTTTTTCTAAATAATTTGTTTACCTTGTCGCTTGTTTCTTCAAGTTTCTTTTTGGAAATTTTCTTTCCGTTAACAACTTCGCCGTTTTCCACATACACATTACCGTCGTACCAGGAATAATCGCTGAAATAAGCAAGTCCTTTGTATTTAGGTGACAATGCATTAGTTCCCAAATAATAATTGCTATTATAGTCAATTCCAAACAAATTAAGGACAGTAGGCAGGATGTTCATCTGCATTGTAACTTTATTAACTGACTGGGATTTAATGTCGCTGCTCCAAATAAAGAATGGAGTGTTGTTAATTAAGTTGCCCTGTGTATCTTTATATTTGTCCAAAACAGTTTTGTCGTTAATTGTGTAAAGGTAATGGTCTGCGTAGGCAACTATAACTGTGTTATCGTACAAACCGTTATCCTTAAGTGCCTGAATAAGAAGACCAACCATATAATCAGTTTCGCCAACCATAAGTTTAGCCGATTCTTCCTCGCTTAAATCAGGAACATTCCCCTTGCCGTACTTGTTTTCGGCAACAAGCTTACCAACTTCCTTACTTGTTGTAAAAGGAGTATGAGGAGTATAGGAAATAATATAATCAACAAATTTCCCCTTTTGCTTAAACATCTCATTGTAAAAAGTTTTATTTAAAATAAGCTGTCGGTCAAGTTCGTAATCCAAGTCGCTGTAGTGACCAATATCTTTTAAACCAAAATAGTTGTCATAGCCCCAACTCTTGTAATTAATACCTCTTGAGTAAAAACCTGAAGTGTTCATATGAAAAGCATTTACAGTATAGCCTTCATTTTTAAACAGCTTAGCCATTGTGTGGTTGTTTGTGTTGGTATTTAAAGTATAAACATTTTCTGTATAGGAAGCAGGAGTCGTGAACCCTGTATTAACTGCAAATTCAGAGTTAAAAGTTGACCCACCGCCGGTGTATATTGAATAATGCTTTTTAAAATCAATAGAATTTTTCTTCAAATTATATAAGTTAGGCGTTGTCTTTTTAGTCAAAAGCCATGTGTCCATACCCTCTAACTGTAGGAAAATAATATTTTTTCCTTTGAACATACCTGTATATTCATCACTTGTTTTTGTATCTTTTGCGTTGTAAATGCTGTCCAAAAACGCTTTGTCCTTAGAATTAATTTTTTCTTTAGGCTTAACGAAAGTAATATAAAAGTTCCTAAAAGAATATTCGTACAAACCTGAAACTCTCATACTTTTATTGCTGTCACTGTAGCTGTTGTAAACATTTCTAGGATTTTTAAAACTGCTCCATTTTAAATGGCTGTTAGCAAAACCTAAACCTAAAGGTGCGGCCAAATGCAAAACAATAAAAATAACAAAAATAACAAGCAGTCTTTTAGGTCTGAAATCTCTCTTTGGAGAAAACTTTCTGAAAACAATTATTGCTATTATAAGAATAATAACTGCCACAGCATAAATTATAGGATTTGCGTGAATAATTGTATCAACAATATAAGAGCTACCTTCACTTGCCATAAGCATCAGATTGAAACTAAAGTAAAAACCTGTTAATGAGTAGTAAACGGTGTTAGTTAAAAACAATGCGTATGCCAAAATAAAAAGCACCCAGTAAGCAATGCTGCAACCTTTTCCTTTAAGACAGGTTATGATTCCAATAAATAGGAAAATCCAAACCAAAGTAAAAATATTAGGTGCAGGATAAAAGGTTGGAAAATACCCTATGGCATAACCAAACGCCCTTGTAAAAATGTCCATTAAAAGAAATGGAATAATTAAATATAAGGTATATCTGTGAACAGATATGTATCTTCTTATTTTCAAAAATAAATCTTTGATTTTCGCGTTCATAATAATCCTCCCAAATGTGAAATAGAACAAATATTAAGATAGCACAAATAAGAAAAAAAGTGAAATGTTTTTAAGGTATTGAAGTTGTAAAATATAAAATTTTTTTTAACCATTGTGGAGAAGAAAAAGAAATAGTGTTAAAAAGAAAAAAAGTAGTATAAATAAATTAGTTTTAAATTGTTAGTGTAAAATTTTAGTTGGCAAAAAATAAATAAAAAAATGGGAAGTAGAAAAAACCACTTCCCAATCATACAGTT